>NZ_VFSI01000003.1:0-186974 GCF_006385825.1 Streptococcus sp. D2
ATTATAGACTATATCGATTACTACAACAACAAACGAATTAAGGTAAAACTAAAAGGACTTAGTCCTGTCCAATACAGAACTAAATCCTTTCAATAATTATTTGTCCAACTTTTTGGGATCAGTACATATGATGCGTTTTTTTTTTTAGGAGTTTTACGATTTCTTTTCCAACTATTGCTTAGTCTATAAAGAGTTAGAAAAATGAATCTCATTTGATAAAGTATTAAGATGATTAACCAAATCCATGATTGATAGATGGTTTCGGCAAATAAACTTCTTGGTAATCCCTGGAATGTAGAAATTAGACACGATGATATCGTAATCTGTCTGATTTAAAATCTCAGGACTTGTTTCTAATTCATCCCAAATATCGAAGGTAAAACGGTTATTACAGTAATAGGAAAGCATATCAACAAAGGTAAGGGAGATAGCATGGTCAAAGTTATTGATAATCAAAACCTTGATAGGTGGTCGATTTTCTAACAACTGAGTAGAGAGGTTTTCAGTATGGGTTAAGATGGTATACATCAAGTGTTCCAACTGTTCAGGATGGTCATGCTGTCCAATTGCTTGTCGATATTGAGCCAGTTCTTGACGAGCACTTTCCATAAAGTCTGGGAAATAGACCTTGAATTTTTCTAGTGTAATTCTCTTTTGCTCAAATAAGAGTGGTGTTGAAAAGGTTTCCTGTCTTTCAAAATAAGCTGTATTGTGCAGGTGCCAAATGAGTTCATCATGATTAGCAAATTTAATATTAAATGCTTTAGATAATCGTTCCAAAATTTGGCTTAATAACTGATAAGAATAGCGAGATTCATCATTTTTATTTAGAGAATCAAAGAATTGCTGTGGATCTAGAAAAATATCATTTTGAAGAAAGGAAATGAAAATTTGGGCCACAATATCTGGAGTCATTTCCAGTCCAAATTGTTGAGAGAAGTATGCAAGCTTGTCCTCAAAATCTGGTAAATTCATTAAAACAGGATAGTAGTCTTGGTAAAAATGATTCGGCAAATCAATGAAATGTCCATTTTTTACTCGATGAATACTAATTGCGAGCATCAGCTTATACATTCTATAGATTGCAAATCGCATTGGGTAATTTGTGGATTTATAGAAGTAGTCAGCGAACTCTGTTATGACTTTTTCAGAAATATCTGGGAAAGGCCAGTCTAGAAAATAATATCGCTCTGAAAAGTATTGGGCATAAAAATAGCGAATATCGATTTCATTTCCATTCAGGGATGTTGGAGTAAAAGACAGTTCAATTTGGAATTGTTTCGAGAGAATGGTGGTGATTCGATTTCCTAAACGATAAAGATTGGCATTACTAGAATGCAGTTTTTCTACAGTTCGGTAAATAGGCAATCCTTCGTTAAAAAACATATATTCTAATAACTGAAAAGATTGGGAATGACTGAGGAAATAAATATAAATATCTTCTATACTTGCCGCTGTATCTAGATTTAGCATAATGCCATTGATAGAAGATTGAATTTTGAAAGTTGGGAATGCTGTTCGTAGTTCGTTTAAGTCATTTTTCAGGATACGCTCGGTGCATTCTAAAGTTTGTGCTAACTCGTTTAGACGTATCCAATCTCGTTCCTGAATGAGTATTTCAAGTAGTCGCAATTGTCGTTGTTCTTTTGTAGATAATAGAGATCTCATAGGGTTCTATCCTCCTAAGCTCATTATATCATAGTCTATAATAAAAATGCTAATATTGATATTGTTAAGATGGATAATAATCCGATTTGATCTTAAAACAATATTTATGAATCGAATATAGGAGGGCAATTAAATGTTAATGGAATATTTGTATTGATTTTGCGATTACATTTTTACCTCTATATTATTTTTCTGTACTATTTGTACCAAAATATGAGAATCATTTTTTTGTCAGTAAATTCACTTTGATTAGAACAATTTAAATGAATCTTGAGGGAAAAAATACTATATATTAATCTGTAAAACCATATTGAATTATATAAAAAATAGATGTAAATTGTATAGTATAAAATTATATTGAGGTAAAGAATATGAAACAGGCACAGAGAAAATCATTTGATTGGTATAAAATGCAACAACGTTTTTCTATTCGTAAGTATCACTTTGGGGCAGCTAGTGTACTGCTCGGAACAGCCTTAGTCTTGGGAACTGCTGTCAATACGCAAGCAGAGGAACAAAATCCTGAGGCAACTAACAGTGTTTCTGTTGATAAGATAGCAGAAACTACTAAACCAGCAGAAGTTTCTACAGCTAAGAAAGAAACTACCTACGCAGCTCCAACTGTTGTTAATCCAGTAGAGGTGACTCCAGCTAAATCTGAAGCTGTTAAGGCAACTGTAGAAAAGGTTGAAGAACCTAAAGTGGAAAAAGAGGAAGTTTCTCATCAAAGTGCAGTTGATAAATCAAAATTGTTAACGGCTCTTTCGCGTGCAAAAAAATTAGAAGCAAAATTATATACAGAAGCTAGTGCTGCAAACTTGAAAGCAAGTATCCAAGCTGGTCAAAGTTTGCTTGGGAAAGCAGATGCAACTGAAGCTGAATTATCAGCAGCGGAGTCATCTATTCAATCAGCTGTCATTGGACTGGAACTCCGCTCTAACTCTGATAAAGGAACTGTATCAGAAACTTCTGTAGCGAAGAAAGCTGATGCAGATGAAGCAGAAGAAGAAACTAAGCAAGCTCCTACAACTAATCGTTCAGCTCTTGATAGTGTTGTTTTGCCAGCTAGCACAGCTGCCAAAGTAGAAACAACTTCAGCTCCAGCATCTACTAATGAAATCTTGAAACCAGGTTTAAGCCTTTCTGATGCTCGCCAAAATCCAGCTATCCGTAAGGAAGACTTGGAGAAGGGGCATAGTGGTTTTAGAGCGGCTAGCAATCCAGCCAACCCGATTGTCTCAGGTTCTGGGAATACAGTTGCATTTACAGATATCAGTCAATCTGGTCGTAGTTACAGTTTTCGTGGCTACGGGAACGCACGTGGTGGTAATTCAATTCATTACGATGTGACGACAGTACGTCAAGGTAATAGATTGAATTTCACAATTCAATATTCTGGTCCAGGTGAATTTGTTAATAATAACTTTATCTTGGATAAAGGGGATGGATTTGGAAATCCTTCAAATGCAACTATCACAACTCCAAGATTAAGAGAGCAATCAAAACCTATTAGCCAGGGTGCCAACTTCGTATCTCACTCAGGATATACTATGACCTCTGCTACTGAAACAAGTATGCAACAGACAATCAGATTCAGTTTGCCAATCAACAATCCAAATGGTGATTTGTCTGTCCGTTTGAAACCTGTTACTTTTAACGTGGATCAAGGTGGTGGCGGTGCCGCTACTAGCAATGATCCATACAGTAACTCTAACTATTATTATAGAGCAAACCCACTATACTTGGATGCCAATCCAAATGGTGGTTCTAGTAACAAGGTTGTTACAGAAGACATTGACTTCCAAACAGTCTACCTTCCAACTAGTAAATTGCCAGAAGGCCAAACTAGATTAGTCAGAGAAGGTGAAAAAGGACAACGTCAAATTACCTATAAAGTCCATCGATTTGGTAACGAAACAATTTTAGGATTGCCAATTAGTAATAGTGTCACTAAAGAAGCTAAGCCACGTATTCTGCAAATTGGTGTTGCTAAAGAGCTAATCGATACAGTAAAACCACGTGTTGATCAAAATAAAGTCGGTGATACAAATAATCTTACTTTCTATCTTGATAACGATGGCAACGGGGTTTATACAGAAGGTGTAGATGAACTTGTTCAAAAAATTGCTATTAAAGATGGAGCCAAAGGTGAAAAAGGAGACCAAGGTGAACGCGGTTTAACTGGAGCTAAAGGTGAAAAAGGAGATCAAGGCGAACGCGGTTTAACTGGAGCTAAAGGTGAAAAAGGAGACCAAGGTGAACGCGGTCTAACTGGAGCTAAAGGTGAAAAAGGAGACCGAGGCGAACGTGGACTCACTGGAGCTAAAGGTGAAAAAGGAGACCAAGGCGAACGCGGTCTAACTGGAGCTAAAGGTGAAAAAGGGGACCAAGGCGAGCGCGGTTTAACTGGAGCTAAAGGTGAAAAAGGAGACCGAGGTGAACGTGGACTCACTGGAGCTAAAGGTGAAAAAGGAGACCAAGGTCAGGCAGGTCGTGACGGTGTAACTCCAACCGTAACCGTTAAAGATAATAAAGATGACGGCACTCATACTATCACGATTAACGACGGTAGAGGTAATGTTACAAGTACTGTTGTAAGAGATGGTTTCGATGGAGCAAGTCCATTAGTTGCGACTCAACGAAATGACGCAGATAAAACAACGACCGTTATATTCTATTATGACCAAAATGATAACAACGAATTTGATGCAGGCGATACAAAACTAAAAGAAGTTGTAATTGCGGATGGAGCCAAAGGTGAAAAAGGTGATAAGGGTGCAACTCCTAAAGTGACAACTGCTCGTGGAGAAGATGGTCATAGTACTGACATTACATTTACAGTTTCTGGAGAAGAGCCTGTAACAGTTAACATTAAAGATGGTAAAGATGGACGTACACCAACTATTGACTTAAATGCATTGGTGGAAGCAGTTAGAAGAGGTGTTGGATCAACTTCTAATTCACAACCTTCTGGAACATCAAGAAGTGCAAGAAATAGAAGAGCATTACCAGATGAAGATAGAAGTGCAACTGAGTCATCAGAAACAGTACAACCATCAACTACAGGTTTAACAGGTTCACAACCAGCAACTGCAGGTTCAACAGCATCACAACCACCATCAACTCAACCTAAACCATCAGGTGAATATGCGGGAACCGAAATAAAAGCATATTATGATAATAATCATAATGGTGTATTTGATGAAGGTGATGAGTTGATATCAAGTACTGTTATTCCTCCTGCTCCAAAAGGAGAGAATGGTAATGATGGTAAAGATGCTATAAGAGGAGCTGAATTATTAAGTGGAATTATAGCTCCAAGGCCAGAAGATGGTAAAGATGGTGATACATACATTGATGCTACAACAGGAGATGTGTATAAAAAGAGAGATGGAGCTTGGGGGAAAATCGGTAATATTAGAGGGCCTCAAGGAGAACAAGGTCAAAAAGGTGACAAAGGTGAAAATGGTAAGGACGGTAGAGCTCCGAAAATTAAAGTAGAAGATATAACAAAATCTGCCGAATCGGCAGGTGTATCAAGTCGTTCAGGAATTCAAATTACTGTTTATGATGATAAAAACAATAATGATGTGTTTGATGAAGGAGATACTATATTAAATACAAAAGATGTTTACAATGGGACTGATGGAAAAAACGGTGCAGATGGACAAACACCAAAAGTCAAAGCAGAACGAGATGAAGCGAAGAAACAAACTACATTAACCTTCTACATTGACAAAGATGGCGACGGAAACTACACAGAAGGAACAGACACACTTGTTCAAACAACAGTAGTTAAAGATGGACAAGATGGAGCAAAAGGTGCGGATGGAGCATCTGGTCGTGACGGTAAAGAAGTATTAAACGGAAAAGTAGATCCAAAAGCTACAGACGGCAAAGATGGAGATAGCTTCGTTAATACTGAAACAGGCGATGTCTTCGTTAAGAAGAACAATGCATGGGAACCAGCAGGCAACATCAAAGGACCTAAAGGTGACAAGGGTGAAAACGGAAAAGACGGCTTCACACCAGAAGTAACCGTAACAGATAACAATAACGGCACACACACCATCACCATCACCCAACCAGACAACAAACCATCCCTAACAACCATCGTTAAAAACGGTGCAGATGGACAAACACCAAAAGTCAAAGCAGAACGAGATGAAGCGAAGAAACAAACTACATTAACCTTCTACATTGACAAAGATGGCGACGGAAACTACACAGAAGGAACAGACACACTTGTTCAAACAACAGTAGTTAAAGATGGACAAGATGGAGCAAAAGGTGCGGATGGAGCATCTGGTCGTGACGGTAAAGAAGTATTAAACGGAAAAGTAGATCCAAAAGCTACAGACGGCAAAGATGGAGATAGCTTCGTTAATACTGAAACAGGCGATGTCTTCGTTAAGAAGAACAATGCATGGGAACCAGCAGGCAACATCAAAGGTCCAAAAGGTGAAGACGGAAAAACTCCAGAAGTAACAGTTACACCTGGTAAAGATGGAAACAGTTCTGATATTACATTCACTGTACCAGGGAAAAATCCAGTGACAGTAAATGTTAAAAATGGAGAAAATGGTCTAAATGGGAAAACTCCAAAAGTTGACTTATTACGTGTTGAAGGACAAAATGGAAATCCATCTCACACAATCGTAACATTCTACACAGATGAAAATGGAGACGGCAAATATACTCCAGGAACTGATGAACTTCTAGGGTCAGAAATGATCAAAGATGGAGCATCTGGTCGTGATGGTAAAGAAGTATTAAACGGAAAAGTAGATCCAAAAGCTACAGACGGCAAAGATGGAGATAGCTTCGTTAATACTGAAACAGGCGATGTCTTCGTTAAGAAGAACAATGCATGGGAACCAGCAGGCAACATCAAAGGACCTAAAGGTGATAAAGGTGAAGATGGTAAAACTCCAGAAATCACTACAAAACCAGGTGCAGATGGCAAGAGCACAGATGTAACAATTACTGTTCCAGGGAAAGATCCAGTAACTGTTAATATTAAAGACGGTAAAGATGGTAAAGATGGAAAATCTTTAGTTGCTAAAAAAGAAGGTAACGAGACTAAGATTTATGTAGAAGATCCAGCAAATCCAGGACAACCATTAGATCCTACAAAACCACTTGCAACAGTTCTTGATGGACTTAAAGGTGAAAAAGGCGACAAAGGTGAAAACGGAGCAGACGGTAAATCACCAGTTGTAAATGTAACGGACAATGGAGATGGAACACACTCTATTACTGTTAGAAACCCTGATGGTTCTGAATCAACAACTAAAGTTAAAGATGGTAAAGACGGTAAAACTGCAACTATCACAACTACAGAAAACCCAGATGGAAGCCACACAATCACTGTAACAAATCCAGATGGAACAACTAAAGAAACAGTTGTTAAAAACGGTAAAGACGGTAAGACTCCAAAAGTTGAAGTAACGGATAACGGAGATGGAACTCATACTGTTAAAGTTACGGATGGAGACGGTAATGTTACCAACGCTATCATCAAAGATGGTAAAGACGGTAAAGCTGCAACAGCAACTACAACAGAAAATCCAGATGGAAGCCACACAGTAACAATCACTAACCCAGACGGAACTAAGAATGAGTTTGTTGTGAAAAATGGACGTGACGGTGTTGACGGACGTACTCCAACCGCATCTGTTCGTGACAATGGAGACGGAAGTCATACGATCGTTATTACAAATCCAGAAGGTGTGACAACTGAAACCACAGTTCGTGATGGTAAATCACCAAAAGTTACTATTACTGACGAACAAAATGGAACTCATAAGATTTCAGTTCTAAATGGTGATGGAACTACTACTGAAACAATCATTAAAGATGGTAAATCACCAGTAGCGACTGTTACTGACAACCATGATGGTACTTACACAATTCATGTAGAAAACGGTAATGGTACTGTTTCTGAAACAACAGTTCGTGACGGTAAATCACCAACTGCTAAGGTTGTGGATAACGGAGATGGTACTCACACTATCACAGTTGTGAACTCAGACGGTACAACTACAACAACTATAGTTCGTGATGGTAAATCACCAAAACTTGAAGTGATTGATAACAACAACGGTTCGCACACTATTAAGGTGACAGGTGCTGATGGTAAAGAAACGACAACTACAATCTTTGATGGTAAATCACCAAAAGCGAACATCGTTGATAACGGAGACGGAACTCACACATTGACAATTGTTGATTCTGATGGCCGTGAATACAAATCTATTATCAAAGATGGTAAAGACGGTAAAGATGGCGTTTCACCAACTGTAACTGTTAAAAATAATAACGATGGAACTCACGTTGTTACAATCATTAATCCAGATGGAAGTAAGACAGAAATGGTGATTAAAGACGGTAAAGATGGTAAATCACCAAAAGTTTCTGTTGAAGATAATGGAAATGGTAGTCATACAATCACAATCATCAATTCTGACGGAACTGTGACAAAAACAGTTGTTAAAGACGGAAAAGATGGTAAATGTGGTTGCAAAGATAAACCAGTAACACCATCAAATGACAAACCAGTTCCACCAGTTAATGAATTACCGGAATATACAGGAGGGGTAACACCACTTGATCCTCCGGTTTATGAAAAACCAGAATTAGAACTTCCAGAAATTCCAACGCCACCAGTGCACGAAGTACCAGAATTTAACGGTGGAGTACCAGGAATGCCAGAAGTGAATGAACTTCCTGAAGCAGAAGTTCCAGGAATGCCAACACCACCAGTCCATGAAATTCCAGAGTTTAATGGTGGTGTGCCAGGTATGCCTGAAGTCAATGAACTTCCTAATCCAGAAGTTCCAGGAATGCCAACACCTCCAGTTCATGAAATTCCAGAATTTAATGGCGGAGTACCTGGTATGCCAGAAGTCAATGACAAACCAACTTCAAACATTTCTGAAGTTCCAACACAACCAAATCCAAATGTACCAGTTCAACCGGTAACACCATTAACTTCTAACCCAGTAGCACCAACTACAGGTAAAGAAAATCATGGTGACAAATTACCTGAAACTGGAAGCCAATCTGATTATATCTCTGTTCTTCTAGGTAGCGGTATTCTATTGAGCCTATATGTAGGTCGAAGAAAAGAAGATTAATCAGCAACAAGCAGTCATTAGTTTCTCGAAAGAAGATGATAAGTGATAGATCTCGAATGAAAGAATATTCTTAGAATGGTTTTCCTATGATGGAAAAGACTGCTAAAAACCTTGAGTGGTAACGCTCAAGGTTTTTTTGGATGGCTGATGTTTGTCGGAAAATTTTGATTGAGTCTAAAAATGCCACCTTATGAGGTGGCTATAATTGATTTAGACTTCTTAAAATTCTCTATTTTTTACTGAATTGCTACGACCAAGTCTTCTGCTTGTTTTTCAAGTGAGTTTAGGACTGTTTCTTCGAGAACCAATTTTCCGTCTGCCCAGGCAGAGTCATTAACACGTGCAGCAGTGAAATTACCAACGACTTGTGTACGGATAAATGGCAAAAGGTCCTTGTAGATAGCGAAAAGTTGATCGTGACCTGCATTGGCTACAGATGATACTGTGACAAATTTGTCTTGAAGGGCAGAAGCACCGCGTGTATCAGACAAGTCAAGGGCACGAGATAGCCAGTCAAGCAAGTTCTTCACTGTTCCAGGGATAGAGAAGTTGTAGACTGGAGAGAAGATCCAGATAGCATCCGCAGCGAGAACTGCTTCACGAGCAGCAGCTACAGCTGGGTGAGTTGGAACTTCCAAATCTTGGCTGAAGAGAGGAAAGGCTGAATAATCAAGGTAGCTAACTTCTGCTTTACCAGCAAGTGCTTTCTCAGCTTCGAGCGCCATTTGGTGGTTGAAAGAGCCTTGACGTAGTGATCCGATGATAAATAATACTTTTTTAGACATGATGTGTCTCCTTTTTCTTAAATTTCCGAGAACTCTCTCGTTGTTATAAAATATATTACAACAAAACAAAAGGACTTGCAAGAAATTTGCTCAGAGTTTATTTGAAAATTATAAAATTGATGAAACTCTAGTCACTTGAGACTGGAAAGTAAGAATTGTATCACTTTCAAAATCGGTTTTGTTTGAAGGGAGAAATAGAATTGGTTACTTATACTCAATGAAAATCAAAGAGCAAACTAGGAAGCTAGCCGCAGGTTGCTAAAAGCACAGCTTTGAGGTTGTAGATAAAGCTGACGTTGTTTGAATTTGATTTTCGAAGAGTACTCCTATGTTCTCTTGTAATATGATGACATAAGTGCTAAAATAAACAAGAAAACGCGCAATAGAAACTACAGACCAGTTTTTCCGGTATCATTTCATAAACAATTAAACGAAAATAATGGCATTGAAGAATGCTTCTAAAAGGAGTGGAGATCATGTAAGGCATAGGTTAACAAGTGACGGACAAAAGAAATAATAATACACTTGTTAAGGAGAAAAGATGTTAATAAGAAATTATCGGAAAAATATTGGTCTGATGGCCGGAGTTGAGTTTTTTGCATTTTTAGGGATTACCAGTTTTTGGATTCTCTTTCTCAGTCAAAACGGCATGTCTCTTTGGCAGATTGGACTTCTGGAAAGTATCTTTCATACGACCAGTCTTATCTGTGAAATTCCATCTGGAATGTTAGCTGACCGCTATTCCTATAAGACCAACCTTTATTTAAGTCGTATAGCAGGGATTGTGTCTTCTATTCTTATGTTGGCTGGGCAGGGAAATTTTTGGATTTATGCCTTAGCGATGGCGGTAAGTGCCTTGTCTTATAATTTTGATTCAGGCACAAGCGCAGCAATGGTCTATGACTCGGCTGTAGAGGCTGGACTAAAGGAGCGTTACTTATCTATTTCAAGTTTTATGTCAGGAGTAGCAGAAGGAACTCGGTCTTTGGGGACAGTGTTGGCGGGATTTTTTGTCCATGGTCAATTGCATCTGACCTACTATGTCATGATTGCCGCTTCTATTATAGTTCTTTTCCTGATTTGGATGCTGAAAGAGCCCACTGTCAAGCTAGAAAAATCTGATAGTGTGACCATGAAACAGATTATTTGGACCGTTAAGGAAGAGTTGGAGCGAAATCCCATGCTCTTCAACTGGATGATTTTATCTCAGATTGTCGGAACACTCATGTGCATGTTTTATTTTTACTATCAAAATCAGTTACCAGATTTAAGTAGTTGGCAAATTTCAGCAGTTATGCTACTTGGTAGTCTCTTGAATATCCTTGCAGTCTATCTAGCGAGTAGGATTGGAAAGAACTATGCCGCCTTGAAGCTTTTCCCTGTCCTCGTCCTGCTGACTGGAGTTACCTATATGTTGTCCTATTTTGGAACACCTCTAATCTATATTTTGATTTATTTGATTAGCAATGCTCTATATGCTCTTTTTCAGCCGATTTTTGACAATGATTTGCAAGAGCGGCTCCCAAGTGAAGTAAGGGCAACCATGCTGAGTGTCTACTCTATGATGTTTAGCTTGAGTATGATTGTGTTCTTTCCACTGACAGGCTGGTTGATTGACCATTTAGGCTTTGTAGTAACATTTCTTTATCTAGGCTTCTTTTTAGTTTTGATTAGCCTTCTACTGGCTATATTTTTAGGAAAAATGGCTAAAAGAATGGATGATAAAGTGATTCCATAGATCAAAAAAAATTACGAAAACTTGAGTGTCAAGCTCAGGTTTTTTAATAGGTTGATTTTGGAGCTGTCATTACTTTTCTTGCTCGGTTTTAACTAAGAAAAATCTATTTTGCTTGAAGGGAGAAATAAAATGTGATTGTTCTTGCATTCACTTGTAATAAAGCCCAATAGATGGTAAAATAGACGAGTGAAAAAAAGACAAAATAAAGCAAAAAATAATCTACTGTGGCAGTATGGTCTAGGGATGACGATTTTGTTTGTGGTTATCAGTGCTTCATTTCTGTACCTGGTTTCTCTTGGCATGAGACCCTATCAAACAGCTAAAAGTGAAGGAGAAAAATTAGCTCAGCAGTATGCAGGATTAGAGCAGACTGATCAGGTTGACTTATACAATGGCTTGGAATCTTATTATAGTGTTCTTGGTCGTAATAAACAGCAAGAATCGCTTGCTGTCCTGATTGGAAAAGATGACCATAAGATTTACGTTTATCAGCTAAATCAGGGTATTTCACAAGAAAAAGCAGAAGCTCTTTCTAAGGAAAGAGGAGCTGGTGAGATTGACAAGATTACCTTTGGCCGTTATCAAGACAAGCCAATCTGGGAAGTCAAGTCAGGCTCTGATTTTTATCTAGTAGATTTTGAAACAGGAGCATTGGTCAATAAGGAGGGCCTATGAAACTATCCAACCGTGTTTTAGAAATGGAAGAAAGTGTGACCTTGGCTGCTGGAGCCCGTGCCAAAGCACTGAAGGCTGAGGGAAGGGATATCCTATCTCTAACCTTGGGTGAGCCAGATTTCACTACTCCAAAAAATATTCAAGATGCCGCCATTGCATCGATTCAAGATGGGCGTGCTTCTTTTTATACAGTAACCTCAGGTCTGCCAGAGCTCAAAGCGGCGGTCAATGCCTATTTTGAGCGCTTTTACGGCTATTCTGTAGCGCCGAATCAAGTGACAGTCGCTGCTGGAGCTAAATATTCTCTCTATACCTTCTTTATGGCTGTGGTCAATCCAGGTGATGAAGTTATCATCCCAACACCCTACTGGGTCAGCTATGGAGACCAGGTCAAGATGGCAGAGGGTATTCCAGTTTTTGTTCCTGCTAAAGAGGACAATGACTTTAAGGTAACTGTAGAGCAGTTAGAAGCAGCTCGAACAGACAAGACCAAGGTTTTGGTGCTGAATTCACCATCCAATCCGACAGGTATGATTTATACCCGTGAGGAACTTTTGGCAATCGGAAACTGGGCTGTAGAAAAGGATATTCTCATCCTAGCAGATGATATCTATGGGCGCTTGGTCTATAATGGTCATGAGTTTACACCCATTTCTAGCCTATCGGAAGCGATTCGCAAGCAAACAGTGGTCATCAATGGTGTGTCTAAAACCTATGCTATGACAGGTTGGCGGATTGGCTATGCCGTCGGAGAAGCAGACATTATCGCTGCCATGTCCAAGATTGCAGGTCAAACAACCTCCAACCCTTCAGCAGTAGCCCAGTATGCAGCAGTTGAGGCTCTATCAGGTGAGCAAGATACTGTAGAAAGCATGCGTCAGGCTTTTGAGGAGCGTCTCAATACCATTTATCCGCTATTATGTGAGGTTCCTGGTTTTGAAGTCGTTAAGTCACAAGGAGCCTTCTATCTCTTTCCAAATGTCAAAAAGGCCATGGAGATGAAAGGCTATACGGATGTGACAGACTTTACAACTGCTATCCTTGAAGAAGCTGAAGTGGCCTTGGTAACAGGAGCAGGATTCGGAGCGCCAGAAAATGTGCGCCTCAGCTATGCGACAGACCTAGACACGCTTAAAGAAGCAGTTAAACGCTTGAAAGTATTTATGGAAAAATAAAAGAAAAGGAAAAATAATGACAAAACGTGTAACGATTATTGATGTAAAAGACTATATTGGTCAGGAAGTGACGATTGGCGCTTGGGTTGCCAACAAATCAGGAAAAGGGAAAATCGCCTTCTTGCAATTGCGTGACGGAACAGCCTTCTTCCAAGGTGTGGCCTTTAAACCAAACTTTATCGAAAAATTTGGTGAAGAAGTAGGAGCTGAAAAGTTTGATGTCATCAAACGCTTGAGCCAAGAAACTTCTGTTTATGTGACAGGTATTGTCAAAGAAGATGAGCGATCTAAGTTTGGCTATGAGTTAGATATCACAGACATCGAAGTGATTGGTGAATCTCAAGACTACCCAATCACACCAAAAGAACACGGAACAGACTTCTTGATGGACAACCGTCACTTGTGGCTTCGTTCTCGTAAGCAAGTAGCTGTGATGCAAATCCGTAACGCAATCATCTATGCAACTTATGAGTTCTTTGACAAGAACGGCTTCATGAAATTTGATAGCCCAATTTTGTCAGGGAATGCGGCTGAAGATTCAACTGAACTCTTTGAAACGGACTACTTCGGAACTCCAGCCTACTTGAGCCAATCAGGTCAGCTTTACCTAGAAGCAGGTGCTATGGCTCTTGGTCGTGTCTTTGACTTTGGTCCAGTATTCCGTGCTGAAAAATCAAAAACGCGCCGTCACTTGACTGAGTTCTGGATGATGGATGCAGAGTACTCATACTTGACACATGATGAGTCACTTGACTTGCAAGAAGCTTATGTTAAAGCTCTTCTTCAAGGTGTTCTTGACCGTGCGTCTCAAGCCTTGGAAACCTTAGAACGTGATACAGAACTCTTGAAACGCTACATTGCAGAGCCATTCAAACGTATCACTTACGATCAAGCCATTGACCTCTTGCAAGAACATGAAAATGATGAAGACGCTGACTACGAACATCTTGAGCATGGAGATGACTTTGGTTCACCACACGAAACGTGGATTTCAAACCACTTTGGTGTGCCAACTTTTGTCATGAACTATCCAGCAGCCATCAAGGCATTTTACATGAAACCAGTTCCTGGAAATCCAGAGCGCGTGCTTTGTGCAGACTTGCTTGCTCCAGAAGGCTATGGAGAAATCATCGGTGGTTCTATGCGTGAGGAAGACTACGATGCTCTTGTAGCTAAGATGGATGAACTTGGTATGGATCGTACAGAATATGAATTCTACCTTGACCTTCGTAAATACGGTACAGTTCCACACGGAGGATTTGGTATCGGTATCGAACGTATGGTAACCTTCGCAGCAGGAACAAAGCACATCCGTGAAGCTATTCCATTCCCACGTATGTTGCACCGTATTAAACCATAAGAACAGGAAAACGCCCATGTGGCGTTTTTTCGCATTTCAGTGTTTTTACTTGCGTAAAAAATTGTTTTCTAGTATAATAGTTTATTGTGAGCGAACCTCACTTACCCCTTGCAAAGTCTGGGGGTCATTAGACCAAAAGGAGGAACATATCAATGGCTAAATACGAAATTCTTTATATCATTCGTCCAAACATTGAAGAAGAAGCTAAAAACGCTTTGGTAGCACGTTTTGACTCTATTTTGACTGACAACGGTGCAACTGTTGTTGAATCAAAAACTTGGGAAAAACGTCGTCTTGCATACGAAATCAAAGATTTCCGTGAAGGACTTTACCACATCGTTAACGTTGAAGCAAACGACGACGCTGCTCTTAAAGAGTTTGACCGTCTTTCAAAAATCAACGCTGACATTCTTCGTCACATGATCGTCAAAACTGACGCGTAAGAAGGTAAACTATGATTAACAATGTTGTACTTGTAGGGCGTATGACACGTGACGCTGAGTTACGTTATACCCCATCAAATGTAGCAGTTGCGACTTTTACTCTTGCAGTAAACCGTACATTTAAGAGTCAAAATGGCGAACGTGAGGCTGATTTTATCAATGTCGTTATGTGGCGCCAACAGGCTGAAAACCTTGCTAACTGGGCTAAAAAAGGCTCACTTATCGGGGTGACAGGTCGTATCCAGACTCGTAGTTACGATAACCAGCAAGGACAACGTGTCTACGTGACAGAGGTCGTGGCTGAGAATTTCCAAATGTTGGAAAGCCGTAGTGTGCGTGAAGGTCATACAGGTGGAGCTTATTCTGCACCAAGTTCAAACTATTCAGCGCCTACAAATTCAGTACCAGACTTTTCACGTGATGAAAATCCATTTGGAGCAACAAATCCATTGGATATTTCAGATGATGATTTACCATTCTAATGGACAACTAAAATTATAAAGGAGAAAAAACATGGCTCAACAACGTCGTGGCGGATTCAAACGCCGTAAAAAAGTTGATTACATCGCAGCAAACAAAATTGAATATGTTGATTACAAAGATACTGAGCTTCTTAGCCGTTTCGTTTCAGAACGTGGGAAAATCCTTCCACGTCGTGTAACAGGAACTTCAGCTAAAAACCAACGTAAAGTAACAACAGCTATCAAACGCGCTCGCGTAATGGCTTTGATGCCTTTCGTAAACGAAGATTAAAAAAGAGGTCCGGGTGGACCTCTTTTTCATGAGCTTGGAAACAAGAAAGCGAATTAAGACCCGGGTGGGTCTTTTTTCACGAGATAGTTTTTTTCTGACCTTGGCGTGCTATAATGGTAATAAAAAGAGTAAAGGTGGGTAAGTCAAAGATGAATTGTACGATTAGAAATATGATTAAGTCTGATATTGAATCCTTATCTCATGGATTTATGAATCAAGGTTGGCCTGGTAGAGAGGAAATTTTGGCTAGATATTTTCTGGAACAGGAAAGTGGGGAGAGAGAAGTCTTAGTTGCAGAGATTGATGGTGCTGTAGCGGGCTACGTTACCATTTTGCCCTCTGCTAAACATGGTCCTTTTGCAGAAGTCTATCCAGAATTATCAGATTTTAATGTGTTTGAGCCTTTTCGAAATCAAGGGATTGGGAATCAACTGCTAGAAGAAGCAGAAAAACGAGTCAAGGTTGTTTCGAGTAAGGTTACTCTTGGTGTAGGTTTGCACTTAGGCTATGGCCCTGCCCAGAGATTGTATATCAGACGGGGCTACATTCCAGATGGGACAGGTGTCTGGTATAGAAATCAACCCTTGGAAATGAATGCAACTAGCCAAAATAATGATGATTTGGTTTTGTATCTAGTAAAGGAATTCGGATAAGAGACAAGGATTTTATTGGGGATGTGGGATTTAGCTACTTTATGGTATAATGGAAAGAGTTAGATTGAAAGAGGTAGTGATATGGATGCGAAATTAAGATACAAGGCAAAAAAGATTAAGATTGTCTTTTTTGATATTGATGATACATTGAGAAATTCCAAGACAGGTTTTATTCCAGCTTCAATCCCAACTGTTTTTAAGCAATTACGTGAGAAAGGAATTTTGACAGGTATTGCTTCTGGACGAGGGATTTTTGGTGTCGTGCCAGAGATTCGTGATCTCAAGCCTGACTTTTTTGTGACCTTAAATGGGGCTTATATCGAAGATAAAAAAGGTCATGTCATTTATCAGCATCAGATTGAGAAGTCAGATGTTGAGGAGTATATCTCTTGGGCTAAGCAAGAGGGAATTGAGTATGGCTTGGTTGGGAGTCATGATGCCAAGTTGTCGACTCGCACCGATATGATTAGTGAAGCGATCAATCCAATTTATTCTGATTTGGATGTAGATCCCGATTTCCATGAAAAAGAAGATATCTATCAAATGTGGACTTTTGAAGATAAGGGAGATGACTTGCACTTGCCTGATAGTCTCTCAGACAAACTTCGCATGATTCGTTGGCACCAACATTCGTCTGATATTGTTCCGATTTCAGGCTCCAAAGCGATGGGTGTGGAAATGGTTGTAGAACACCTTGGCTTGAAACCAGAGAACGTCATGGTTTTTGGAGATGGACTCAACGACTTGGAACTCTTTGATTATGCTGGAATCAGCGTTGCAATGGGAATTTCTCATGATAACATCAAAGAAAAAGCAGATTATATTACAAAAACATTAGAAGAAGATGGCATTTTTGATGCCTTAGAAGGATTTGGTATGGTAGAAAAAGAATTGCATTTCCCACAAGTAGACATTGAAACAGTAGAAGGTCCTCTTGCGACTATTAAGACTAATCATGGAGACTTGCGTATTAAGCTCTTCCCTGAACATGCTCCTAAAACAGTAGCTAACTTTGTAGCTCTTTCAAAAGATGGCTACTATGATGGTGTCATTTTCCATCGTATTATCAAGGACTTTATGATCCAAGGTGGAGATCCAACTGGAACTGGTATGGGTGGCGAGTCAATCTACGGCGAATCATTTGAGGATGAATTCTCAGAAGAACTTTACAATATCCGTGGTGCTCTTTCCATGGCCAATGCTGGTCCAAATACCAACGGCAGCCAGTTCTTTATCGTGCAAAATCAACATTTGCCTTATTCTAAGAAAGAAATTGCTCGTGGAGGTTGGCCAGAACCGATCGCAGAAATCTATGCCAACCAAGGTGGGACACCTCACCTAGACCGTCGTCATACTGTTTTTGGTCAGCTAGCTGATGAAGCTTCTTACGCTGTCTTGGATACCATTGCTGCTGTTGAGACAGGGGCTATGGACAAGCCAGTTGAAGATGTTGTGATTGAAACAATTGAAATCGAGGACTAAGATGAAAATCGGTGATAAGCTAAAGGGCCGTATTACAGGGATTCAGCCCTACGGTGCCTTTGTTGAGCTAGAGACGGGTGATACGGGGCTGATTCACATTTCAGAGATTCGGACAGGCTTTATTGAAAATATCCATGAAGCCTTGAAAGTCGATGAAGAGGTTCAGGTTCAGGTAGTGGATTTAGATGAATTTACAGGGAAAGCTAGTCTTTCTATCCGCACTTTGGAGGAAGAAAAGCACCAGTTTCCGAGACGGAGACGCTTTTCAAGCGACCGCTTTAACTACGGCTTTGCGCCTCTCAAAAGAATGATGCCAATTTGGACCAAGGAAGCCCTTCAACATTTGAAGAAGCAGAAGAATTAGTTAGAAATCTATATTATTTGTAATGTTAATATAAATTTGCTATAATAGAACCATGGAAGAAGAACAATTATTAAAATCAGGAGAGCGCATTAACCAGCTCTTTTCGACAGATATTAAAATCATTCAAAATAGAGAGGTTTTTAGCTATTCGGTGGATAGTGTTCTCTTGTCACGATTTCCACGTTTTCCTAAAAAGGGCTTGATAGTGGATTTCTGCGCTGGGAATGGAGCAGTGGGGCTTTTTGCCAGCACCCGTACTCAGGCACAGATTTTGGCTGTTGAGATTCAGGAGCGTTTGGCGGATATGGCTGAACGCTCTGTCCGTTTGAATGGTTTGGAAGAGCAGATGGAGGTCATCTGTGATGATTTGAAAAATATGCCTTCTCGTATACAGGGAAGTAAGGTGGATATGATTTTGTGTAATCCGCCTTATTTCAAGGTGGATCCTCATTCAAACCTGAACGAGAGCGAACATTATCTCTTGGCGCGCCATGAAATCACGACCAATTTGCAGGAAATCTGTCGTAGTGCCCAGAGTATTCTCAAGTCTAATGGACGGTTGGCCATGGTTCATCGTCCTGATCGACTTCTGGATATTTTGGATACCTTACAACGGCATAATCTAGCCCCTAAGCGCCTGCAGTTTGTTTATCCAAAAAGAGAAAAGGAAGCCAATATGCTTTTGATTGAGGCTATCAAGGATGGCTCAACAAGCGGTTTTAAGGTCTTGCCACCTCTCATTGTCCACAATGATGATGGCTCTTATACGCCGGAACTCGAAGAGATTTATTATGGATCATAAGGCTTATATGTACGTGCTGGAGTGTCGTGATGGATCTTACTATACAGGCTATACGACTGATGTGAGAAGACGCCTCGCTGTCCACAATAGTGGGAAGGGAGCCAAATACACACGAGCACGCTTGCCAGTCAAACTCATCTATGCTCAAGGTTTTGCCAGTAAGGCAGAAGCCATGTCGGCTGAAGCCCTTCTAAAGCGTAAGAAGAGGTTACAGAAGGAGCAATTTTTATCTGAAAATCAAGATAGAAATTTGCTCAGTTATTTTGAAGAGTAGCGGGGAGTCCTTTGACTCCTCTTACTTTTGTCAAAAAGCGAAAAAAATGCTACAATAAAGAGAATAAACAAAATGAGGTATTATCATGTCTAAGATTCTAGTATTTGGTCACCAAAATCCAGACTCAGATGCCATCGGGTCATCTGTAGCCTTTGCCTACCTTGCAAAAGAAGCTTACGGTTTGGATACGGAAGCTGTTGCCCTTGGAACTCCAAATGAAGAAACAGCCTTTGTCTTGAACTATTTTGGTGTGGAAGCACCGCGTGTTATCACTTCTGCTAAAGCAGAAGGCGCAGAGCAAGTTATCCTGACTGACCACAATGAATTCCAACAATCTGTATCAGATATCGCTGAAGTAGAAGTTTATGGTGTTGTAGACCACCACCGCGTGGCTAACTTTGAAACTGCAAGCCCACTTTACATGCGTTTGGAGCCAGTTGGATCAGCGTCTTCAATCGTTTACCGTATGTTCAAAGAACATGGTGTAGCTGTGCCTAAAGAGATTGCAGGTTTGATGCTTTCAGGTCTGATTTCAGATACCCTTCTTTTGAAATCACCAACAACACACCCAACGGATAAAGTGATTGCTCCTGAATTGGCTGAATTGGCTGGTGTGAACTTGGAAGAATATGGTTTGGCTATGTTGAAAGCTGGTACCAACTTGGCTAGCAAATCTGCTGAAGAATTGATTGACATCGATGCTAAAACTTTTGAATTGAACGGAAATAATGTCCGTGTTGCTCAAGTAAACACAGTTGATATCGCTGAAGTTTTGGAGCGTCAAGCAGAAATCGAAGCTGCAATGCAAGCTGCTAACGCAGCAAATGGTTATTCTGACTTTGTCTTGATGATTACAGATATCGTCAACTCAAACTCAGAAATCTTGGCTCTTGGTGCCAATATGGATAAGGTTGAAGCAGCCTTCAACTTCAAACTTGAAAACAATCATGCCTTCCTTGCTGGTGCTGTTTCACGTAAGAAACAAGTGGTACCTCAATTGACTGAAAGCTTCAATGCTTAAGAGTTTGAATTATATCGAAAGGAGTTTCGGCTCCTTTTTTTCTAGGAGTGAAGCATGTTAGAAAATGGAGATTTGATTTTTGTGAGAGATGGGTCGGACATGGGACAGGCAATTCAGACTTCCACAGGTAACTATAATCATGTTGCCATTTATTTGGATGGGATGATTTACCATGCTAGTGAACATGCTGGTGTGGTTTGTCAAGAACCGGCAGACTTCTTTGAGTCTAATCATTTGTACGACATTTATGTCTATCCAGAATTAGATATCCAGTCTGTGAAGGAAAAAGCTTGCAAACATCTGGGAGCACCCTACAATGCTTCTTTCTATCCAGATGGAATTGGTTTTTATTGTTCTCAGTATATGGTAGAAATCCTCCCCATTTTTGAAGCGATTCCTATGAAATTTGGAGATGGGGAGCAGGTCATTAGTGATTTTTGGAGGGAATATTACAGAGAAATAGGTCTTCCTGTTCCTCTGAACCAAGCTGGGACCAGTCCTAGTCAGTTGGCAGCATCGCCTCTGTTAGAATGTAAAGAAAGGAATCTTCATGATTCAGATTTTTAATCCATCTCGTTTGACGAGACAGCCATTTTTTAGAGAATTGATCCGCTATCTGGACCAGCATGAGGATGTTATTTTGCGAGAAATTAAGGCTCAATTTCCAGATGTTGCAGTTGATAAACTCATGGAAGAGTATATAAAGGCTGGCTTGATTCTAAGGGAAAATAAGCGCTATTATCTCAATCTTCCTATGCTTGAATCACTCAATAGTCTCGAACTGGATCAAGAGATTTTTGTCAGCGAAGATAGCCCGATCTATCAAGCCTTGTTGGAGCAGCGTTTTGAGACGGAATTGCGCAATCAAACCAATGCAGCTATTTTAGTTGAAAAGACGGACTTTGCGCGAACTAAAATGACCCTTTCCAATTATTTCTACAAGGTCAAACATCAGTATCCTTTGACAGAAAAACAGCAGGAACTCTATGCCGTTTTAGGAGATGTTAATCCTGAGTATGCTCTCAAATATATGACGACTTTTTTGCTAAAATTTCTCAAAAAAGACCAACTGATGCAGAAACGCCGTGATATCTTTGTGGATAGTTTAGTTATCTTAGGCTATATTGTGCAAAAGGAAGATGGAAAGTATGAGTTAGTCGTCGATTTTGACAAGGAGAGTCTAAGTTTTTATCTAGCATAGAATTCTGCTCTGAGCAGTTTGTTTGACTTGATGACATAATAAGTATATACTTAAAGCAACGATAACACTTATCGGAATAAAGCAAAAGGAGACAATCATATGTCACTTGAAAACAAATTGGAACAAGCAACAGGCGCTATCAAAGAAGGATTTGGTAAAGTTACTGGGGATAGCAAGACTGAAGCAGAAGGCGCTGTAGAAAAGACAGTTGCTAAGGCAAAAGAAGTAGTTGAAGATGCTAAAGGTGCTGTAGAAGGTGCCGTTGAAGGTTTGAAAAACGCTTTTAAATAAAGATAGAAAAAATCAAGGGTTTCATTTCCCTTGATTTTTCTATCTTATAAATAATTTTCTGCGACGGCTGCATCTCCTGGATAGGCTTCTTTCTTGCCTTGAACGATTTGGTAGCAATCAGCTCCCTTACCTGCAATAATCACAGCGTCTAATTCGTGATTTGTGATAGCCATTGCCGCCTTGATGGCTTCTTGGCGATCCGCAATCTTTTCAACAGGATGATTGATGTAGCTACTAATTTCATCCGCAATGGCCATTGGGTCTTCATAGTTGGGGTCATCAGCAGTCAGAAAGACTTGAATCTCAGGGTGTTGATTAAGGAGGAGGCCAAAGTCCTTACGACGGCTTTCTCCCTTGTTTCCTGTCGAACCCAGAACCAGAGCAATTTTTCCAGTTTGATGAGTTTCAACCACATTGATGAGTTTTTTCAGACTATCACCATTGTGGGCGTAGTCGATGAAGACCTTAGCTCCATTTTTCTGAGTGAGGACTTCCATACGACCAGGAACTCGGGTTGTAGCGATTCCTTTTTTGATGTCCTCAAGACTAGCTCCGAGACGGAGGCAAGCAAGTCCAGCAGCAACGGCATTTTCTTGGTTAAAGTGGCCAATGAGTTGAATATCATAATCTCCAGCGAGTTTACCCGTAGCTGAAAAGCTAAAGGCTTTGGAATTCTTGATTTGGTTATCAGACTGGCTACCGTAGAAATCATGGTCTTGATCTGCGACTTGTTCTTTTAGTACAGAGAAGTGGTCCATGTCACTGTTAATGATGACTGCTCGGCTATTTTTCATCAAGAGACGCTTGTGGTAGAAGTAGTCTTCAAAGCTAGGGTGTTCAATCGGGCCGATATGGTCGGGGCTGATATTGAGGAAAACTCCCACATCAAAGGTTAGACCATAGACACGTTTGACCAGATAGGCCTGACTGGATACTTCCATGATGAGGTGAGTACGGCCATTTTGCACAGCTTGATTCATCATATCAAAGAGGTCAATACTCTCAGGGGTTGTTAATGCAGACTTAAAGAAAGTCTTGCCATCTAGAGTTGTATTCATGGTCGAGAGCATAGCAGGTCGATGCCCTTGAGATAAAATGTTATAGGCGAAGTAGGCTGCTGTTGTTTTACCCTTAGTACCAGTAAAGGCAAGGAGTTTGAGTTTTTTCTGTGGATTGCCATAAAATTCCATAGCTACCAAACTCATGGCTTTCTTGATATCACTGACGATGATGGCAGGAATACCAACCTCATAGTCTTTTTCAGCCACATACCAACCGAGGCCTTGAGAGATGGCGGAAATCAGAAATTCCTTCTTAAAGGCAGCACCTTTAACGAAAAAGAGGCTCTTTTCTTTAGCCTTGCGGCTGTCATAGCAGATGGTGTCAAATATGACATGGCTGTAGTTGTAGTGATAATGTCCTTGGTCGATAATCTCACGGAAGAGATCATCTTTCTTTAAAATATCTAATACGGTTTCAATCTTAATCATACTTTCTATTGTAAACCGAAAGTCGTAAATTTACAAGTGACAAGGAAAAGTTTATAATGGAAGATGAGGAATTTTTCCTAGTGATTAAAATTAAATGAGGAATCTATGTCTAACGAAAACAATCACCAGCAGGCCCAGATGTTACGGGGGACTGCTTGGCTAACGGCTAGTAACTTTATCAGTCGTCTACTCGGTGCCATTTATATTATCCCTTGGTATATCTGGATGGGATCTTATGCGGCTACAGCAAATGGTCTCTTTACTATGGGCTACAATATCTATGCCTGGTTCTTGCTGGTTTCAACAGCGGGTATTCCAGTTGCGGTGGCCAAGCAAGTGGCCAAGTACAATACCATGCGAGAAGAAGAGCATAGCTTTGCCCTGATTCGGAGCTTTTTGGGCTTTATGACTGGGCTAGGTCTGGTTTTTGCCTTAGTCTTGTATGTCTTTGCTCCTTGGCTAGCAGACTTATCTGGCGTGGGCAAAGACTTAATCCCAATCATGCAGAGCTTGGCTTGGGCAGTATTGATTTTCCCATCTATGAGTGTGATCCGAGGTTTCTTCCAAGGGATGAATAACCTGAAACCTTATGCTATGAGCCAAATCGCTGAGCAGGTCATTCGTGTTATCTGGATGCTCTTAGCTACCTTTATCATTATGAAAATTGGCTCAGGAGATTATCTAGCAGCGGTTACCCAATCCACCTTTGCTGCCTTTGTCGGCATGGTAGCTAGTTTTGCAGTTTTGATCTATTTCCTTGCCAAAGAAGGTTTACTTAAAAGAGTTCTTGAAACAGGAGACAAGATAAACAGCAAGCGTCTTTTGGTCGACACCATTAAGGAAGCCATTCCTTTTATCCTTACAGGGTCTGCTATCCAGCTTTTCCAGATTTTGGACCAGATGACCTTTATCAATAGTATGAGCTGGTTTAGCAACTATAGTAATGAAGATTTGGTTGTCATGTTTTCTTATTTCTCAGCCAATCCTAATAAAATCACTATGATTTTGATTTCTGTTGGGGTTTCGATTGGGAGTGTCGGTTTGCCACTTTTGACTGAAAACTATGTCAAGGGAGACTTGAAGGCAGCTTCTCGTCTAGTTCAGGACAGCATTACCATGCTTTTCCTATTCTTGCTACCAGCAACGGTTGGAGTGGTCATGGTAGGAGAACCTCTCTATACTGTCTTCTATGGCAAGCCAGATAGTTTGGCTATGGGATTGTTTGTATTTGCAGTTTTGCAGTCTACTATTTTAGGCTTGTACATGGTCTTGTCTCCAATGCTTCAAGCCATGTTCCGCAACCGCAAGGCAGTTCTCTATTTTATCTATGGTTCTATTGCCAAGCTAGTCTTGCAAATACCTACCATCGCTCTCTTTCACAGTTACGGGCCTTTGATTTCTACAACAATTGGTCTAATCATTCCTAATATTTTGATGTATCGGGACATTTGCAAGGTAACTGGTGTTAAGCGCAAGGTGATTTTGAAACGAACCATTTTAATCAGTTTGTTAACTCTTTTCATGTTCCTAGTAGTTGGGATATTGCAGTGGATTTTAGGATTTGTCTTCCAACCAAGTGGACGTTTGTGGAGTTTTCTTTATGTAGCCCTTGTCGGTGCCATGGGTGGAGGAGTTTACGGAGTCATGAGTCTTCGTACCCATTTGTTGGATAAGGTGATTGGAAAAACCCAAGCAGATCGCTTACGAATCAAATTAAAGTTAACTTAAAAAATATTTATAAATAAAAGGGATAATTTGAACGTTTCTATCATGAAATGTTCAAATTATCCCTTTTTTATTAATTTATAGAATAATAACTAAATTTTGTAGATGGTAATTTTATTTTTCTTAAATTTTACTTAAAAAACTATTGACTAAATAAAACATGAGTTGTATAATAAGACAAATATTTAAATCAGGAGGTTCTAGAGATGAAAAAGTCTAAGGCCAAGTATGCAACACTTGCAGGTATCGTTTTAAGTGCAGGTATTTTATTAAGTGCGTGTGGAAATTCAAGTACAGGGTCAAAAACATATAGCTATGTTTATACCAGTGATCCGTCTAGTTTGAACTATCTAGCAGAAAACCGTGCCACTACCAATGATATCGTGGTTAATCTGGTAGATGGGCTCATGGAAAATGACCAGTATGGGAACTATATCCCATCCTTGGCAGAGGATTGGAGTGTATCCAAGGATGGTTTGACCTATACCTATAAACTGCGTAAAGATGCTAAATGGTATACTGCAGATGGGGAAGAATATGCTCCTGTAACTGCCCAAGATTTTGTGACAGGTTTGAAATATGCGGCTGATAAAAAATCAGAAGCCTTGTACTTAGTGCAAGAATCCGTTGCTGGTTTAGATGACTATATCACTGGTAAAACAAGCGACTTTTCAACTGTTGGAGTTAAGGCTCTTGATGACCAGACAGTTCAATATACTTTGACTCGACCAGAACCTTACTGGAACTCAAAAACAACTTCAACGATTCTATTCCCTGTTAATGCGGAGTTCTTGAAATCAAAAGGAGATGATTTTGGAACAGTTGATCCTTCAAGTATTTTGTACAATGGACCTTTCTTGATGAAATCCTTTGTTTCAAAATCTGTCATCGAATTCAAGAAAAATCCTAACTACTGGGATGCTAAAAATGTCTTTGTAGATGATGTGAAATTGGCCTATTATGATGGTAGTGACCAAGATGCACTGGCTCGTAACTTTGTGGAAGGTGCTTATAGCTACGCTCGTCTTTATCCAAATAGTTCAAGTTTTGAAGGAATTAAAGAAAAGAATAAGGACAATATCATTTATAGTTTACAAGATGCTACTTCTTACTTCTTAAACTTTAACCTTGATAGAAAATCTTATCAATTTACTTCAAAAACAAGTGATGCTGAAAAGAAATCGACTCAGGAAGCGGTTCTTAATAAAAACTTCCGTCAAGCTATTAATTTTGCCTATGATCGTACAGCTTATGGCGCTCAATCTCAAGGAGAAGATGGTGCAACTAAGATTTTGCGTAACCTAGTAGTCCCACCAACATTTGTAAGTATTAACGGAAAAGACTTTGGTGAAGTAGTAGCCTCTAAGATGGTGAATTATGGTAAGGAATGGCAAGGAATCAACTTTGCGGATGCCCAAGATCCATACTACAATGCTGAAAAAGCCAAGGCTAAATTTGCAGAGGCTAAGAAAGAACTCCAAGCTAAAGGAGTTCAATTCCCTATCCACTTGGACATGACAGTTGACCAAGCTGCTAAAAAGGGTGTCCAAGAGGCAAATTCTATGAAACAATCTATTGAAGCAGCCTTAGGTGCAGATAATGTTGTAATTGATATTCAACAACTCTCCACTGAAGACTATGATAGTACAAGCTATCTGGCTCAGACTGCTGCTCAGAAAGATTATGATCTTTACAATGGTGGTTGGGGATCTGACTATCAAGATCCATCAACTTATCTTGATATTTTCAATGTGAAGAGCGGTGGAGTGTTGCAAAATCTGGGTATAGAGCCTGGTGAATCTAATGATAAGGCTAAAGCTGTTGGACTGGATATCTACACTCAAATGCTGGAAGAAGCCAATAAGGAGCAAGATCTTGCAAAACGCTATGAAAAGTATGCTGAGATCCAAGCATGGTTGGTAGATAGCGCTTTAGCGATCCCGAATGTTTCTAAGGGTGGAACACCAGTATTGAGAAAAACAGTTCCTTTCTCAGAACCATATTCATTAGCTGGTAATAAAGGTATCGAATCATATAAATACCTCAAAGTACAAGATAAAACAGTCACAAAAGATGAATATGAAAAAGCCAAAGAAAAATGGTTGAAAGAAAAAGAAGAATCTAATAAAAAAGCCCAAGAAGAATTGGCAAAACATGTCAAATAAGAATTTTTCAAGAAAAACGATGGTTTCGAAGGAAACTGTCGTTTTTTATATAGTTTGAAACTATAACTAGCTCTTGAAAAGAAGAAAATGAGTTGATGAAAATAAGTGGTACAATAGTTACTATAGATTTGGAGGAATTGTATGAGCAAGGAATTACACATTAACACAATTTTGGCCCAGGCGGGTATTAAGTCAGATGAAGCGACAGGTGCATTGGTGACACCGCTTCATTTTTCAACGACCTATCAGCATCCAGAGTTTGGTCGATCTACTGGGTTTGACTATACGCGTACTAAAAACCCAACTCGTAGTAAGGCTGAGGAAGTCTTGGCAGCTATTGAGTCAGCAGATTATGCCCTAGCTACTAGCTCAGGGATGTCAGCTATTGTACTGGCCTTTAGCGTCTTTCCAGTAGGAAGTAAAGTCTTGGCTGTCCGTGACCTTTATGGTGGTTCTTTCCGCTGGTTTAATCAAGTGGAACAGGAAGGCCGTTTCCATTTTACCTATGCCAATATAGAAGAAGAATTGATTGCTGAGTTGGAAAAGGATGTTGACGTTCTCTATATCGAAACGCCAACCAATCCTTTAATGTTGGAATTTGACATCGAAAAACTGGCAAAATTGGCTCATGCTAAGGGTGCCAAAGTGGTGGTAGACAATACCTTCTACAGCCCTATCTACCAACGTCCAATTGAAGATGGAGCGGATATCGTTCTTCATTCAGCAACCAAGTATCTAGCAGGTCACAATGATGTCTTGGCTGGAGTGGTTGTGACCAATAGTTTAGAACTATACGAGAAGCTCTTTTACAATCTCAATACGACAGGGGCAGTTTTGTCTCCATTTGACAGTTATCAATTGATTCGTGGTCTCAAGACCTTGTCTCTTCGTATGGAGCGCTCAACAGCTAACGCTCAAGAAGTGGTTGCCTTTTTGAAGGATTCTCCAGCGGTTAAGGAAGTTCTCTACACTGGGCGTGGAGGGATGATTTCCTTTAAAGTAGCAGATGAAAAACGCATTCCTCATATTTTGAACAGCCTCAAGGTCTTCTCTTTTGCGGAAAGTTTGGGTGGGGTGGAAAGTCTCATTACTTACCCAACGACACAAACTCATGCTGATATTCCAGCAGAAGTGCGCCATTCTTATGGTTTGACAGACGACCTCTTGCGCTTGTCAATTGGAATTGAAGATGCTAGGGATTTGATTGCAGATTTGCGCCAAGCCTTGGAAGGATAAGACGAAGATGGGAAAATATGATTTTACAAGCCTGCCCAATCGTTTAGGACACCATACCTATAAATGGAAAGAGGCAGAAACGGATAGCGAAGTCTTACCAGCTTGGATAGCGGATATGGACTTTGTGGTCTTGCCTGAAATCCGCCAAGCCGTGCAAACTTACGCTGATCAACTGGTTTATGGTTATACTTATGCCAGTGAAGAGTTAATTAAGGAAGTTCAAAAGTGGGAAGCCACACAGCACGGTTACCACTTTGACAAAGAGGATCTTGTCTTTATCGAGGGTGTAGTTCCAGCCATCTCAACAGCTATTCAAGCCTTTACAAAAGAAGGCGAGGCGGTTCTGATTAACACACCTGTCTACCCACCATTTGCTCGCAGTGTCAAGTTGAATAATCGCAGATTGATTACCAATTCTTTGGTGGAAAAGGATGGTCTGTTTGAGATCGACTTTGACCAACTTGAGAAGGATTTGGTGGAAGAGGATGTCAAACTCTATATTCTTTGCAACCCTCACAATCCTGGTGGACGTGTTTGGGAAAAAGAAGTGTTGGATAAGATTGGCCAACTCTGCCAAAAACACGGTGTTTTATTGGTTTCGGATGAGATTCACCAAGATTTGACCCTCTTTGGTCACAAACATCAGTCTTTCAATACCATCAATCCTGCCTTTAAAGAATTTGCAATCGTCTTGAGCAGTGCCACTAAAACTTTTAATATTGCTGGGACAAAAAATTCCTATGCCGTTATTGAAAATCCTAAGTTGAGACTGGCCTACCAGAAACGCCAGTTGGCCAATAACCAGCATGAAATTTCAGGTTTGGGCTATTTGGCGACAGAAGCTGCTTATCGCTATGGGAAGGATTGGTTAGAGGAACTCAAGCAAGTCTTTGAAAACCACATAAATTATGTAGTGGATTTATTTGGAAAAGAGACTAAAATTAAGGTCATGAAGCCGCAAGGAACCTACTTGATTTGGCTTGATTTTTCAGCCTATGATCTGACTGATGAAACATTGCAAGAGCTGTTGAGAAATGAAGCCAAGGTTATCCTCAACCGTGGTTTGGATTTTGGGGAGGAAGGAAGTCTCCATGCCCGCCTCAATGTAGCTATGCCTAAATCTCTGCTGCAAGAAGTGTGTCAGCGAATTGTGACGACTTTTGCCAAACTTTAAAAATCCAGCCTTCTAGGAGAAAAGTCTTCCTAGAAGGCTATTTTCATAGGGGAAAATATGGTATAATAAAAAGATAAGGTAAAGGTAAAAATATGGCTAAATTGATTCCAGGGAAAGTCCGTATCGAAGGCGTTGCCCTTTATGAAACTGGTAAGGTTGACATTATCAAGGAAAAGAACAATCGGCTCTACGCTCGCGTTGCAGAAGAAGAACTGCGCTATAGTTTAGAGGATGATTTGGTTTTTTGTGCCTGCGATTTTTTCCAAAAGAGGGGCTACTGCGTGCATTTGGCAGCTCTGGAGCATTTTCTGAAAAATGATGAGCGTGGTCAAGAAATCTTGCAGAGTCTGGAAGAAGGTCATGAAGAAAAAGAGGCCGTTGAAACCAAGGTGACCTTGGGTGGTAATTTTTTGGACCGAATCTTGTCTCCAAAAGCAGAACGCGCCTATGAATTGTCGGCTGTAGGACAAGTGGAAGCAGGGAGCAATCATATCTTGTGGACCCTGAGAATCGGGCAAACCAATAGTCAAAAATACTATGTCATTCGGGATATCCCACTCTTTTTAAAAGTTGTTGAGAAGAGAAAACCTTATATGATTGGGAAAACCTATGAGGAGTCTCTGTCTTGGGAATCCTTTGATGAGGCAAGTCAAGAGCTTCTGACTTTCTTGCGCGGACTAATGGAGGAAGGACAGGCTTCAGATCTCTTTTTCCAAAACCAAGGTCGGCACCTCTTTTTTCCTCTGACCTTTTTTGAGCAGGGTGTGAATTTACTGATGGCCTTGCCCCATTTTCAATTTGACCATCAAGTGGATAGTTACCAAACCCTGCTCTTTCAGGATTTGCATGCGAATGCTAATCTATTTGCCTTTACAGTAACAGCATACTCGGATTATTTTGAAATGGAAATCAGTGAGAGTCCAAGGGTCAATGTCTTTTATCAGGGAGCTGTGCTTTTCCATAAAGGACAGGTTTATTTTCTAACAGACCAGCAGATGCGTCTTCTCAAGGAAATTAAAGCGTTGCCCTTGGATCAGCATGGAAAGAAATACCTGCAATTTGATAGCAGTGACCGCGATAAGTTGGCTTCTTGTTTAACTCTTTTTAGCCAGATGGGGACCGTTTCAGCTCCAGAACGTTTACAAATTAAATCCTTTGCACCCTCTTTTTACTTTGACAGGGAAGAGGATAATCGGATTCGTTTAGAAATTCAGTTTGATTATGGGGATAGACAGGTATCTAGCCGACAAGAGCTAGAAGAATTGCCATTTTCGAGTGATGCTGAATTAGAAGAAAGAGTTTTCCAAGCCTGTTTGGTAGCTGGCTTTGAAGCAGATTTTCAATCTTGGCGACAGGCCCTAAAAGCGGAGTATATCTATCATTTCTTCTACGAAATCATTCCAACCTTTGAAAAACTCGGGAATGTTGACCTATCAGATAAGCTCGAAGAACTTTATAGTCTAGCGAGTCCCCAAGTGCAGATTGCTTCCAAGGGAGGTCTCTTGGAAATCCAGTTTGATTTTCAAGATATTGCCCAAGAGGAAATTGACCAAGCCATGCAGGCCTTGGTTGCCAACAAGGATTTTTATATTGATTCGTCCAATCAAGTTTACTTTTTTGATGAAGAAACCAAGAAAATTCGCCAAAATCTACAGGAACTGGGGCAATTTGAATTAAAAGATGGGTCCTTGCAGGCTCGAAAATCTTTGGCTTATAGTTTAGCTCATCTTTTTGAAGGGCGTGACCGTGTTTCTTTTTCACAAGAATTCCAGAATCTGGCCCACGATTTGACGCATCCAGAAGATTTTCCTCGACAGGCAACTCAGGTTAAGGCTGACCTGCGTGATTATCAGGAAAAGGGAATCGGCTGGCTGCAGATGCTCCATCATTATGGTTTTGGTGGGATTTTGGCTGATGATATGGGACTTGGTAAAACCCTTCAGACCATTGCTTTTTTGACCAGTCAAGTGACAAAAGAAAGTCGGGTTTTGATTTTAGCACCGTCAGGTTTGATTTACAACTGGGCAGATGAGTTTCAGAAATTTGCTCCACAGTTGGATGTAGCTGTTGTTCATGGTTTGAAAGCTAGTCGTGAAGAGATTCTTGCTGAGAGCCATCAAATCTATGTGACGAGTTATGCTACTTTCCGTCAGGACAGTGAGCTTTATCAGGGGATGGCCTTTGACTTCCTTTTCTTAGATGAGGCTCAGGTTATGAAAAATGCCCAGACCAAGATTGCCCAGACCTTGAGACAGTTTGTAGTGCCGTCGATCTTTGCCTTGTCAGGGACTCCAATTGAAAACCATCTAGGTGAGCTGTGGTCTATTTTCCAAATCGTCATGCCAGGACTTTTGCCAAGCAAGAAAGAATTTATGAAATTGCCAGCTGAGCGCGTGGCTCAGTTTATCAAACCTTTCGTGATGCGGCGCAAGAAAGAAGAAGTTCTGACTGAATTGCCAGACTTGATTGAAGTGGTTTATAAAAATGAACTGGAAGACCAGCAAAAGGCTATCTACCTAGCCCAGTTGCAACAGATGCGAGACCGTTTGGCTCAGGTGTCAGATCAGGAATTTCAGCGTAGTCGAGTGGAAATTTTGTCTGGTCTGATGCGCTTGCGCCAAATCTGTGACACTCCTGCCCTCTTTATGGAAGATTATCAGGGAGCCAGTGGCAAACTGGATAGTCTCCGAGACCTGCTGGTACAGGTGGCAGACGGTGGACACCGTGTCTTGATTTTCTCTCAGTTCAAGGGAATGTTGGAAAAAATTGAACAAGAACTGCCAGACTTGGGCTTGACTTCCTTTAAAATTACAGGTTCGACCCCAGCCAAGGAAAGACAAGATATGACCAAGGCCTTTAACCAAGGGGAAAGAGATGCCTTTCTGATTTCCCTCAAGGCTGGTGGTGTCGGTCTGAATCTGACAGGTGCTGATACGGTTATTTTGGTTGACCTTTGGTGGAATCCTGCGGTGGAAGCGCAGGCTATTGGCCGTGCCCATCGGATGGGACAAGAGGAAATGGTTGAGGTCTATCGCTTGGTAACCAAGGGAACCATTGAAGAAAAAATCCAGGAACTACAAGAACAAAAGAAACATTTGGTGTCACAAGTATTGGACGGAACAGAGTCACGTGGCAGTCTGACCCTAGCAGAAATTAGAGAAATTTTGGGAATTTCTGAAGTCAGCACTTGAAAAATCAAGACAATACGCTATAATGAAGTGTTGAAAGGAAATAGAAAATGAAACAAGAACGATTTCCATTGGTGTCAGATGACGAGGTCATGTTGACTGAAATGCCAGTCATGAATCTCTATGATGAGTCTGATCTGATCAGTAATATCAAGGGTGAGTATCGAGATAAAAATTATTTAGAATGGGCTCCTATTGCTGAAGAAACACCAGTCAAACCGATTGAAAAGCAAGTAGAGAAAACTAAAAAGGCTCCTTTAGGGGTAAAAAAAGAAGGAAAGAGCTATGCGGAGGTGGCGCGTGAAGAAGCGCGTGCGGATTTGAAAAAGAAACGCTCGGCAAGTTATCTGACTAAGGACATCACTCCTACAAGACGCCATTCTCAGTCAAGTCTAGTTAGAAAGGGCAACCAACCTACCGCGCCTTTCCAAAAGGAAAATCCTGGTGAATTTGTCAAATATAGTCAAAAAATGACCCAGTCTCATTACATCTTGGCAGAAGAAGTTAGCAATATTTCGACTCAAGCTGAGACAAAAGAAACTTCAGGCCCAAAGAAAAACAACTATGATTTTCTAAAGAAGAGCCAAATCTACAATAAAAAAAGTAAACAAACAGAACAAGAACGTCGGGTTGCCCAAGAGTTGAATCTGACCAGAATTACAGAATAGGGGAGGAAACATGTCAAAGACATATCATTTTATCGGAATTAAGGGATCAGGGATGAGTGCCTTGGCCTTGATGTTGCACCAAATGGGTCATAAGGTACAGGGATCAGATGTTGAAAAGTACTACTTTACTCAACGTGGTCTTGAGCAGGCAGGAATTACCATTCTTCCTTTTGATGAAAAGAATCTAGACGGTGATATGGAAATTATCGCTGGAAATGCCTTCCGTCCAGATAACAACGTCGAAATTGCCTATGCAGACCAAAATGGCATCAGTTACAAACGTTATCATGAGTTCCTTGGTAGCTTTATGCGTGACTTTGTTAGTATGGGGGTAGCAGGAGCACATGGAAAAACTTCAACGACAGGTATGTTATCTCACGTCTTGTCTCACATCACAGACACCAGCTTCTTGATTGGAGATGGAACAGGTCGTGGTTCGGTCAATGCCAAATATTTTGTCTTTGAATCTGACGAATATGAGCGTCACTTCATGCCTTACCATCCAGAATACTCTATTATCACCAACATTGACTTTGACCATCCAGACTATTTCACAAGTCTAGAGGATGTTTTCAATGCCTTTAATGACTATGCCAAACAAATTACCAAGGGTCTTTTTGTCTATGGTGAAGATGCAGAATTGCGTAAAATTACAGCCAATGCTCCGATTTATTATTATGGTTTTGAAGCTGAAGGCAATGATTTTGTAGCTAGCGATCTTCTTCGTTCAACAACTGGTTCAACCTTCACAGTTCACTTCCGTGGACAAGAATTGGGTCAATTCCATATCCCAACCTTTGGTCGTCACAATATCATGAATGCGACTGCCGTTATTGGTCTTCTTTACACAGCAGGATTTGATTTGAACTTGGTGCGTGAACACTTGAAAACATTTGCCGGTGTTAAACGTCGTTTCACTGAGAAAATTGTCAATGATACAGTTATTATCGATGACTTTGCCCACCATCCAACAGAAATTATTGCGACCTTGGATGCGGCTCGTCAGAAATACCCAAGTAAGGAAATTGTAGCAGTCTTCCAACCTCATACTTTTACAAGAACCATTGCCTTGTTGGATGACTTTGCCCACGCTTTGAACCAAGCAGATGCGGTTTACCTAGCGCAAATTTATGGATCTGCGCGTGAAGTAGACCATGGTGACGTTAAGGTAGAAGACCTAGCTAATAAAATCAACAAGAAACACCAAGTGATCACTGTTGAAAATGTTTCTCCACTCCTAGACCACGACAATGCTGTTTATGTCTTTATGGGTGCAGGAGATATCCAAACCTATGAATATTCATTTGAGCGTCTCTTGTCTAACTTGACAAGTAATGTTCAATAGGATGTTCTCATGGAGATTCCAATTAAGATTGTTCAGGTAAGTAAGTCTGATTTGACTGAGATAGAGGCACTTCAGGCCTCGTCTTTTCCAGCTGAAAAGCAGCAACCTTCCCATATCTTAGAAGAAAGTATCCGTAAGTCTGCGGATACCTTTCTTCTAGCTGGGGATGAAAATCAACTTCTGGGCTATGTTCTAGGAAGTCCTCATCCCCACAATCCGCAATGTCTAGAAATTCGTTCTTTAGTCATCAAGGCTGACCATCAGAGACAGGGATTGGGAACGCTTCTTCTTGCGGCTTTGAAAGATGTGGCAGTTGAGCTGGATTACAAAGCTATTCGTTTGAAGAGTCCGGAAGAGTTGCTTTCCTATTTTGAAATGAACGGTTTTATTGATGAAGAAACCTCGCTTTATGCAACTAACCAGGGGTTTAGTATGATTTGGTTTAATCTCTTTTTTTAGGAGGCACAATGGAAATTAGGAAAGCAAGATTAGAAGATTTGGATCGTATCGTTGAGATTGAACTAGAAAATTTCTCGATTGAAGAAGCCATTCCTCGCTCTGTTTTTGAGGCGCATTTGCGAGAAATTCAGACCTCGTTTCTGGTTGCAGAAAAAGAGGGTAAGATTATTGGGTATATAGAAGGACCAGTTGGCCTCCAACGCCATCTGCAAGATCACTCTTTTACAGAAGAGATAGAAGATCATAGTCATGAGCCTGGTGGCTATATCTCTGTGACCTGTCTGTCTATTGCCAAGGAGGCACAGGGACTTGGACTTGGTAAGAAATTACTAACAGCCTTGAAAGAGTTGGCTCTTGAACACGAAAGAGAAGGTATTAACCTAACCTGTCATGACTATCTCATCGCTTACTACGAAAAGCATGGATTTGTCAACGAAGGCTTGTCCCAGTCAACCTTTGCAGGGGAAACCTGGTATGATATGGTCTGGAAAGCTAAAAAATAAGCTAGAAAAGCATGCTAGGTTGCTTTTCTTTCGTTTTTAAGATATAATATTATGGATTGTCAACGAGGAGGAAAAACTTTTGAGTGAAAAATCAAGAGAAGACGAAAAATTAAGCTTTAAAGAGCAGATTTTACGTGATTTAGAACGAGTTAAAAAACATGAAGAAGATCAGGAAGAAGTTAATTTAGCTTCAATAAAACCCCAACTTTCTTCTAAAAATGATCAGTCAATAGAAGATTTGATGGAAGATTCTCTATCAGCTGTAGAGGATATTATGAGAAACGCTCCTACCGTGCCGACTCACCCCAGCCAAGATTTACCAGCTTCTCCATCAGATGAGATAAAAAGAGAAACTCTTACTGTTCCAAGCCATCCAAGTCAAGATGTTCCTTCTTCTCCAGCAGAAGAGGCTGCAAGACAAGCTTCACTTACTCCTAGTCACCCGAGTCAAGAAGGACCTTCTACTCCATCAGCGGAAGGAGTATCAAGACCAACTCCAGGACCTGTTAGTCCTAGAAACGTAGAGAAGGAATTTAATGAAATCCCAACAAGGGTAGCTGTTTCTTATAAGACAGAAGGTCAGAGAGAGGTAAAAAGAGAAGTTCCTATTTCAAAACCAGTAGTGGAAAAGAAAGCTGTAGAAGAAATGTCTGCAACTCCACGTCGTAGCCGTCGAGAGACAGTTCAGCCTACTAAGAAGAAAAAATCAGGATTCAAAGCTTTCTTCATTTCTCTGCTGATTTTCCTAGGTTTGATTTCAGCAGGTGGTTACTTTGGTTATCAGTATGTTCAGTCATCTTTACAGCCTGTGGATGCTTCATCTAAACAATATGTGACAGTGCAAATCCCAGAAGGAGCTAATGTTCAAACAATTGGTTCAACTCTTGAAAAGTCTGGTTTGATTAAACACGGAGTGATTTTTGCTTTCTATGCGAAATATAAAAATTATTCAGATTTGAAGTCTGGCTATTACAGTTTGCAAAAGAGTATGAGTACAGAAGATATCATCCATGAATTACAAAAGGGTGGAACAGCTGAAGCTCAAGAACCTGCGCTTGCGACGTTGACAATTCCAGAAGGTTATACGATTGATCAAATGGCACAAGCGGTAGGTCAATTGCAAGGTGACTTCAAAGAGCCTTTGACCGCGGATGCTTTCCTAGCAAAAGTTCAAGATGATAGCTTTATCAGCCAAGAAGTTGCCAAATATCCTAGTCTACTTGAAAGCTTGCCAACGAAAGAAAGTGGCGTTCGTTATCGTTTAGAAGGTTTCCTCTTCCCAGCGACCTACTCTATCAAAGAAAGTACAACGATTGAAAGCTTGATTGATGAGATGCTGGCAACTATGGATAAGACTTTGGCACCTCATTATAGTGCGATCAAGTCTAAAAATTTGACAGTTAATGAATTGTTAACGATAGCTTCACTAGTCGAAAAAGAAGGTGCTAAGACTGAAGATCGTAAGTTGATTGCAGGTGTATTCTACAATCGCTTGAATCTTGGTATGCCACTTCAAAGCAATATTGCCATCTTGTATGCCCAAGGAAAACTTGGTCAGAAGATTAGTCTTGCTGATGATGCTGGAATTGATACGACAATTAATTCACCGTATAATGTTTATACGAAAGCTGGTTTAATGCCAGGTCCAGTAGATAGTCCAAGTTTGGATGCCATTGAGGCAAGTATTAATCAAACTAAGAGTGATAACCTATACTTTGTAGCTAATGTTACAGATGGCAAGGTCTATTATGCTGCTACTCAGGAGGAGCATGATCGTAATGTCGCTGAACATGTCAACAGTAAATTAAACCAAACAAACTAAAATTATGTGATGATTCACATAATTTTCTTTAGAGAATATCATTAGAAGAAAGTTGAGAAAAATGGCAGAAAAAACATATCCTATGACCCTTGCGGAAAAGGAAAAACTTGAAAAAGAATTAGAAGAATTGAAATTGGTCCGCCGTCCAGAAGTGGTAGAACGCATTAAGATTGCCCGTTCATACGGTGACCTTTCTGAAAACAGTGAATACGAAGCAGCTAAGGATGAACAAGCCTTTGTCGAAGGACAAATCTCTAGCTTGGAAACAAAAATCCGTTATGCTGAAATCGTCAATAGTGACTCAGTTGCTCAAGATGAAGTAGCGATTGGTAAAACAGTTACTATCCAAGAAATTGGTGAGGACGAAGAAGAAGTTTATATTATCGTAGGTTCAGCTGGTGCGGATGCCTTTGCAGGTAAGGTTTCAAATGAAAGCCCAATTGGACAAGCCTTGATTGGCAAGAAAACAGGTGACACAGCAACCATTGAAACACCTGTTGGTAGCTATGATGTAAAAATCTTGAAGGTTGAAAAAACAGCCTAAAAACAGAAAAGAAGGAGTGGGGAGGCAGTGCGCTTCACTCACTCCTTTTTCCATTTTAAATTGAATTGGAGACGTTATGAGTTCAAAGAAGAAAAAAAATAAGATGGAGCGTGGTCTGACTAATCGTCACGTGCAGGTTATGGCCATTGCTGGAACAATCGGAACAGGGCTCTTTTTGGGAGCAGGTCGCTCTATCAGCCTAACAGGTCCTTCCATTGTACTGATTTATATGATTACTGGGGCTTTTATGTTCCTCATGATGCGTGCGGTTGGGGAAATGCTCTACCAAGACCCTGAGCAACACACCTTTATCAACTTTATCACACGCCATTTGGGTAAGGGCTGGGGATATTTTTCAGTCTGGTCTTACTGGCTATCCGTTGTCTTTATCGGTATGGCGGAAATCACAGCTATCGCTCACTATGTTCAGTTCTGGTTCCCTAGCTGGCCAAGTTGGATGATTGAGATTGGATTTTTGACCATTCTAGCCTTGGTCAATTTGATTGCGGTGAAGCTCTTTGGGGAAGTTGAATTTTGGTTTGCTATGGTCAAGATTGTGGCTATTTTAGCCATGATCGCCACAGGAGTCTTTATGGTCTTGACAGGCTTTAAGACGCCTCATGGAGTAGCAAGTTTAGCTAATATTGCTGACAATTTCTCCCTCTTCCCAAATGGTGGAGTCAACTTTGTCATGGCCTTCCAGATGGTTTTCTTTGCCTACCTCATGATTGAGTTTATCGACGTAACAACTTCAGAAACAAAAAATCCACGTCAAGTTTTGCCAAAAGCCGTTAAGGAAATTCCTTTGCGAATCGTCTTTTTCTATGGTGGTGCCCTCTTAGCCATCATGGCTATCATTCCATGGCGTGAACTTGCATCGGCTGATTCTCCTTTTGTTACAGTATTTGAATTGGCAGGTATCAAATGGGCAGCAGCCTTGATTAACTTCGTTGTTTTGACCTCAGCAGCATCTGCTCTTAACTCAACCCTTTATTCAACAGGACGTCATTTGTACCAGATTGCCCATGATTCGCCAAATCGCTTCCTAAAAGCAATTAAGGCAGATACTCTCTCTAGACACAATGTGCCACAAAATGCTATCATCGCTTCAGCGGTTCTGATTGCCCTAGCAGCCTTTATCAATGTCTTGCCAGGTGTTTCGGATGCCTTTGCCTTGATTACGGCATCGTCGTCTGGTGTCTATATTGCCATTTATATCTTAATCATGGTGGCCCACCTTAAATACCGCAAGTCACCAGACTTTATGGCAGATGGCTATCTCATGCCCCACTATCGTTTCCTAAATCCTCTAACCATGCTCTTCTTTGCCTTTGTCTTTGTAACCCTCTTTTTACAAGAGTCTACATTTGTCGGAGCAATCGGATCAGCTATCTGGATTATCGGTTTTGGGATTTATAGCCAGTGGAAATTTAGAAAATAGATTTTAAATTCATCAACTCAGGTTGGTGAGTTTTTGTTAGTTTGACAGTCTATTGAAATAGGACTATAATCAAGCTGTAACAGTGTTTAAGGAGGTTTAGATGTACTTTAGATTGGATAATAAGGAATCTCATAAATCACAAGAAATAGGGAATCTGATTCGTGCTTATAACCGTTCAAAAAGAGAAGAGGCTGAAAGTGAGCCACTTAATCTTTATGTCGAAGATGAAAAGGGTAATCTTCTGGCAGGTTTGATAGCCGAGACTTTTGGAAATTGGCTAGAAATCGAGTATTTATTTGTAAAAGAGGAACTGCGAGGGCAAGGAATCGGTTCAAAACTATTGCAGCAAGCAGAAACTGAAGCTAAGAATCGAAACTGTCGTTTTGCTTTTGTCAATACCTATCAGTTTCAAGCTCCAGATTTTTATAAAAGGCATGGCTACAAGGAAGTCTTTACCTTACAAGACTATCCCTACATTGGGCAAAGATATTATTATCAAAAGGATTTGTGACCTAGACTTCTTTACTTTGAAGAGGAGCTAAGCTAAGTAGAAAAAAGAACGAATACTCTTTATCATGTAAGATGATAGAGAGTTTTTTGTTAATAAAATATTACAAAATGACATTTATATATTGCATTAAGTTAGATATATGGTAGAATATTTTTGAAAAGAAGCGCAACTTTTTAAAAAATAGAAGGAGGATGCTAGTGGCTAAAAATTTAAAGTTAAAACTAGCTCGTGTGGAGCTTGATATGACACAAGGTGATTTGGCAGAAGCTGTGGGTGTTACGAGGCAGACTATCGGCTTGATAGAAGCAGGGAAATATAATCCTAGTCTCTCGCTCTGTCAGTCCATATGCAGATGCTTAGGCAAAACGTTAGACCAACTATTTTGGGAGGAAGAAGATGAAAAATAGAAAAAAACTTGTTATCAAAGATGAACGTACGGAAAAATTGGATGGAAATATTTCAGGAGAAATTCTCTTGGGTATGTACCTATTTTTGGCACTGGAAATTTTTGCCAAAGTTTATATTTTTAATTTAACGCTTCTATCCTATTTACCAGAATTACTTTTATTGATTGGAGTCGGTTTGTATGCCATTATTCGCCGCATGTATGTAGGAATTGATATTCGAGATATTGTTGAGAATACTGGAAAAGAAAGAATTTTATCTGCTTTGGGATTTTCTATAGTGATTTTATTGATTGATATCGTAGGAAATCGCGAGGAACTGGTCAATCTATTGACTTGGAAGTACTCCCTAAAAGTGGTTCTAGCAGTTATCATCTATCTCGTTGGGAGTTATTCTATGGACCGAGTTATCCTATACTTGAATCGCAGAAATCAGCAAGTTTGGGAGGAAGAAGATGAAAAATAGATTTTTTTATTATCAATTACTAGACGAAAGAGAAGAACAACTGATGAATAAAGCGGGGGCTGAAAGTTTCTATATCTCTATAGCTTTCTTGCTTTTATCTTATATGATTGCAGTATTAGCACCAAGTCTTTTTAATCCGAGAATGATTCTCATCATTATCATTATTGGAACTTTTTACTTTTTCGGCCGTGCTCGAGATTTGGGTGTGAACTACTATAGTCGTTTTCATTTTACAATTTTAGGGTGTTTGCTGGTAACTCTCGCTATTACGACTCTTTTGATGTTGCAGAATTATCAATTTAACATAGAAATTTATCAGCACAATCCTTTGAACGTTAAATACCTATCTGCTTGGGCAATTACTTATGTCATTTACCTTCCCTGGGTCTTTATTGGCAATCTTGGTCTTAAGAGCTATGGCGAATGGGCTCAGAAAAAATTTGAGCAAGACATGGATGAACTGGAGAGTGGAGAATAGCTTGTTGCTCTTTTCTCAATACAGCTAAAATGTGATATAATAGTACTAATTTATTGGAATATGTGAAAGTTCTTGAAAATTTTCATGGGTTTCTAGCTAAGGAAGTAGGAAAAGTATGTATCCAGATGATAGTTTAACATTGCACACGGACTTGTACCAGATTAACATGATGCAGGTTTACTTTGACCAAGGGATTCACAATAAAAAGGCGGTTTTTGAGGTCTATTTCCGTCAGCAACCGTTCAATAATGGCTATGCGGTTTTTGCTGGTTTGGAAAGGATTGTGAAGTATCTTGAAGATTTGCGCTTTTCAGATAGTGATATCGACTACTTAGAGTCGCTTGGCTATCATGGGGAATTCTTGGATTACCTTCGAAATTTCAAGTTGGAGTTGACCGTTCGTTCTGCTCAAGAAGGGGACTTGGTCTTTGCCAATGAACCGATTGTACAGGTGGAAGGCCCTCTAGCCCAATGTCAATTGGTTGAAACGGCTCTTTTGAATATTGTCAACTACCAGACCTTGGTGGCGACTAAGGCAGCTCGTATTCGCTCGGTCATTGCGGATGAACCACTGATGGAATTTGGGACTCGTCGTGCACAAGAAATGGATGCTGCTATCTGGGGAACACGCGCAGCGGTGATTGGTGGCGCTAATGGAACTAGCAACGTGCGTGCGGGTAAACTCTTTGACATTCCTGTCTTGGGGACCCATGCCCATGCCTTGGTACAGGTTTATGGTAACGATTATGAGGCTTTCAAGGCTTATGCTGCGACCCACAAAAATTGTGTCTTTCTTGTGGATACCTATGATACCCTTCGTATCGGTGTGCCAGCTGCTATTCAGGTTGCGCGTGAACTTGGTGACAAGATTAATTTCCTTGGTGTCCGCATTGACTCTGGAGACATTGCCTATATTTCTAAAAAAGTTCGTCAACAACTGGACGAGGCAGGATTTACTGATGCTAAGATTTATGCATCAAATGACCTTGATGAAAATACCATCCTTAACCTCAAAATGCAACACGCTAAGATTGATGTTTGGGGAGTAGGTACTAAGCTGATTACAGCATATGACCAACCAGCTCTTGGGGCGGTTTATAAGATTGTTGCGATCGAAGATGAAAATGGTAATATGCGTAATACCATCAAGCTGTCTAATAATGCAGAAAAAGTGTCGACGCCAGGTAAGAAGCAGGTGTGGCGCATTACCAGTCGTGAAAAAGGCAAGTCAGAAGGAGACTATATCACTTATGACGGCGTAGATGTTGCCAGCATGACAGAAATCAAGATGTTCCATCCGACCTATACCTACATCAAGAAGACCGTTCGTAATTTTGATGCTGTTCCTCTCTTGGTGGATATCTTCAAAGACGGAAAATTGATTTACAACCTGCCTAGCTTGACTGAGATTCAGGATTATGCTCGTAAGGAATTTGACAAGCTTTGGGATGAGTACAAGCGTGTGCTCAATCCGCAGCACTATCCAGTGGATTTGGCGCGTGATGTATGGCAAGACAAGATGGACTTGATAGACAAAATGCGTAAGGAAGCTCTTGGTGAAGGAGAAGAAGAATGAGTTTGCAAGAGACTATTATTCAGCAACTGGGTGTCAAACCAGTGATTGATGCCCAGGAAGAAATCCGTCGTTCCATTGATTTCTTAAAAAGATACTTGAAAAAGCATTCCTTCCTAAAGACATTTGTACTAGGGATTTCTGGGGGACAAGATTCAACCTTAGCAGGTCGATTGGCTCAATTAGCTATGGAAGAACTACGAGCAGAGACGGGCGATGATAGCTACAAATTTATCGCTGTCCGCCTGCCTTATGGAGTACAAGCTGATGAAGCAGACGCTCAAAAAGCCCTAGCCTTCATCCAGCCAGATGTCAGTTTAGTGGTGAATATCAAGGAGTCTGCAGATGCTATGACAGCTGCAGTTGAAGCGACAGGAAGCTCTGTTTCAGACTTTAACAAAGGCAATATTAAGGCTCGTTGCCGTATGATTGCTCAGTATGCCCTTGCTGGTTCCCATAGCGGAGCGGTCATTGGAACAGACCATGCTGCGGAAAATATCACAGGTTTCTTTACCAAGTTTGGTGACGGGGGTGCTGATATTCTCCCTCTTTACCGCCTCAATAAGCGTCAAGGAAGACAACTCTTGCAGGAACTTGGTGCAGATTCAGCCCTTTATGAAAAAATCCCAACGGCAGACCTAGAAGAAGACAAACCAGGCCTAGCTGACGAAGTTGCACTTGGAGTCACTTATGAAGAGATTGATGATTACCTAGAAGGAAAAACAATCAGCCCAGAAGCTCAAACAAGAATCGAAAACTGGTGGCACAAAGGCCAACATAAACGCCACCTACCAATCACCGTATTTGATGACTTTTGGGAGTAAAAACCTCCAGTGGAGGTTTTTACCCTGAGCCTAGAAATAAGAAAGCTAGGAAGGTCCAGGGGACCTTTTTAGCTTATTGTCTTGAGATTCAAAAGCAAAACAAGTTTCAATGGAGATTGGACATCGAATCATCTATCAGAAAGTGAGGCGACATAATGAAAGCAATCGGTACGCAAATTTTGCAGACAGACCGTTTGATTTTGAGACGATTTGTGGAGAGTGATGCAGAAGCTGTGTTTCAGAATTGGGCTTCATCCGCTGAGAATCTGACCTATGTCACTTGGAATCCCCATTCTGATGTCGAGGTGACTCGAAATTCGATTCGTAACTGGGTTGCCTCCTATACAAATCTCAACTATTACAAATGGGCTATTTGTCTCAAAGAAAATCCTGAGCAGGTGATAGGGGATATCAGCATCGTTGAAATGGATGAGAACGATTCTTCTTGTGAAATTGGCTATGTGCTAGGTAAGAAATACTGGGGTCATGGTATGATGACAGAGGCCTTAAAAACTGTCTTAGATTTTTGTTTTACTCAAGCAGGCTTTCAAAAAGTTAGAGCACGATATGCCAGTCTCAATCCAGCTTCAGGTCGTGTCATGGAGAAGGCTGGAATGTCCTATCTCAAGACTATTACCAATGGTGTAGAGAGAAAAGGCTATCTTGCTGATCTTATTTATTACCAGGTAAGTAGGGAAGACTGTTAAGCTTAAAATTTATTGCTTATCCGCTGTTCTTATTTTTTTCATTTATCCTTTCTTTTCCGAATAAATAGATAGAGTCAGTGAATCTAGTAAAACTAGATTTAATACTCTTCGAAAATCAAATTCAAACAACGTCAACGTCGCCTTGCCGTACTCAAGTACAGCCTGCGGCTAGTTTCCTAGTTTGCTCTTTGATTTTCATTGAATATAAAACTGTGGTATAATAAAAGGAGGAAAAGGATGATTCTCAGACATCCGGGCATCAGCCCAACTAATGATTTGGTAGCTAAAAAAATCTTTAGCAATCCAGAAATCACTTGTCAATTTATTCGCGATATGCTGGACTTACCAGCAAAAAATGTGACTATTTTGGAGGGAAGTAACATTCATGTCTTACCTTCCCTGCCATACTCGGCGCAGGATTTCTATACCAGTATAGACGTCTTAGCGGAGTTGGATAATGGCACGCAGGTTATTATCGAAATCCAAGTTCATCATCAGAATTTTTTCATTAATCGTTTGTGGGCTTACCTGTGCAGTCAGGTTAATCAAAATCTTGAAAAAATTCGCCAACGTGAAGGTGATACACACCAGAGTTACAAACATATTGCACCTGTTTACGCAATAGCTATTGTAGATAGTAATTATTTCTCAGATGATTTGGCTTTTCATAGCTTCAGTATGCGAGAGGACACGACAGGTGAAGTTTTAACCATTACCAACAATGGTCAGGAAAACCATCTAGTCAAGATGGCATTCTTGGAATTAAAAAAATACAGAGAAACCAGCAAAGACGAGGTTCGCAAGCCGTGGTTGGAGTTTTTCGGTAACAAGCCCTTTACCCAAGAACCCGAGCGAGCCATCAGCCAGGCAGACCAACTGCTGGACTATAAGAGCTGGTCCGAGGAGGACAGGAAAATGTTTAGTGAACAACGCAGACGCGAAGAACAAGCCTTGTTAGCGCAGGACTATGCCTTGGAAACAGCTAGGGCAGAAGGTATTGAACAGGGACTAAAAAAAGGGTTAGTAAATCTTGTTCGCCAGCATCTTTTAACAGCAGAGGTTGCGAGTGCGCAATTAGGCATGACCGTCGCTGAGTTTGAGGCACTATTGTAAGAACTTCACAATAATGGCATTCTTGGAACTAAAAAATACAGAGAAACCAGCAAAGACGAGGTTCGCAAAGCGTGGTTGGAGTTTTTGTAAATCAATAAATCAATGACAGATTTTTCCGCGATAGATGGAAGAATCTGTTTTTTAGTTTACTAGATGTTGGCTCGAAAACGTAAGATAGCTTACCCTTTTACTCATGTTTTTTTGATTTCTTTGAAGTATTACCTGATTAAATTCCTATTTTTCCCTATCATTGTCCCTGTTTTTTCTGGAGTTTTGGGGCTATAATAGTCCTATCAAATCAAAGAATGGAGGAAGGCAATGGATAATATAATCTTTTTTATCAGTGTTTTTCTTGCTGGAATTCTTTCCTTCTTTTCTCCTTGTATCTTACCCTTGTTACCGGTTTATGCAGGGGTCTTACTGGATGACAAAGATAGTTCTCAGGCTTCTAGTGGCAAATTTTCAATCTCAGTTGTCAGTTTATTGCGAACTCTGGCCTTTATAGCGGGTATTTCTTTTATCTTTATCTTACTGGGATATGGTGCTGGTTTTTTAGGAGACCTTTTGTATGCCTCTTGGTTTCAGTATGTGACGGGTGCGGTTATCATTCTCTTGGGCTTACACCAGATGGAAGTCTTACATTTTCAGGGACTATACAAGGAAAGAAGGATAAAATTAAAGAGACAGGGGCAAAAGGGTAAGGGCTATAGTCAGGCATTTTTACTGGGCTTGACCTTTAGTTTTGCTTGGACGCCTTGTGTGGGGCCGGTTCTTGGCTCTGTTTTAGCCTTGGCGGCTTCAGGTGGTTCAGGTGCTTGGCAGGGAGCTGGTCTCATGTTGATTTACACGCTGGGTTTGGCGCTACCATTTTTGGTTCTAGCTCTAGCCTCCAGCTATGTTTTGAAACATTTTCGAAAACTCCATCCTTATCTAGGAACCCTCAAAAAAGTGGGTGGTTTCCTCATTATTGTGATGGGAATCTTAGTGCTTTTGGGAAATGCTTCCATTTTGACTACATTATTTGAATAGAGAGGAAGAAGAAATGAAAAAATGGCAAACATGTCTACTTGGAGTAGGCTCAATCTGTTGTTTGGCAGCCTGTTCGGCTAAAAATATGTCAGACGAATCTACTATGAAGGAGCAAACAAAAACAGAACAAGTTAGTTCGCAAACTGCGACTAAAGGTCAGGCAGTTGCTGATTTTGAACTAACGGGAGTAGATGGCAAGACTTACCGTTTATCTGATTACAAGGGTAAGAAAGTCTATCTCAAATTCTGGGCTTCTTGGTGTTCCATCTGTCTAGCCAGTCTTCCAGATACAGATGAAATTGCTAAGGATGCTGGTGATGACTATGTAGTTTTGACAGTAGTGTCTCCTGAACACAAGGGGGAACAAGCTGAAGCAGAATTTAAGAACTGGTACAAGGGCTTGGATTATAAAAATTTCCCAGTCCTAATTGATCCATCAGGTAAACTCTTGGAAAGTTATGGTGTCCGTTCTTACCCAACTCAAGCCTTTATAGACAAGGAAGGCAAGCTGGTCAAAACGCAACCTGGTTTTATGGATAAGGATATGATTTTAAAAACATTGAAAGAAATGGGGTAGAGAAAGGTCATGAATGATAAAGTAAAATTGTTTGTCTTGGCAGGAATCTTTTTCCTAGCCATAACCGGTTTCTATTTTCTATTGATGCGAAATGCAGGGCAGACAGATAGCTCGCAAATTGAGAAAGCGTCAGTTAGCCAAGGAGGAAAAACAGTGAAAAAAACAGAAATTAGTAAAGATGCAGACTTGCACGAAATTTATCTAGCTGGGGGATGTTTCTGGGGAGTTGAGGAGTATTTCTCACGCGTGCCTGGAGTAACAGATGCCGTATCAGGCTATGCAAATGGTAGAGGGGAAACAACCAAGTACGAATTGATTAACCAAACAGGTCATGCGGAGACTGTTCATGTCACCTATGATGCCAAGCAAATTTCCCTCAAGGAAATCCTGCTTCACTATTTCCGCATTATCAATCCAACCAGCAAAAATAAACAAGGAAATGATGTGGGGACCCAGTATCGTACCGGCGTTTATTACACAGATGACAAGGATTTAGAGGTGATTAACCAAGTCTTTGATGAGGTGGCTAAGAAATACAATCAACCTCTAGCAGTTGAAAAGGAGGCTTTGAAGAATTTTGTAGTGGCAGAGGATTACCACCAAGACTACCTCAAGAAAAATCCAAATGGCTACTGTCATATCAATGTCAATCAGGCGGCCTATCCCGTCATTGATGCCAGCAAATATCCCAAACCAAGTGATGAAGAATTGAAAAAGACCCTGTCACCTGAGGAGTATGCAGTTACCCAGAAAAATCAAACAGAACGAGCTTTTTCAAATCGCTACTGGGATAAATTTGAATCTGGTATCTATGTGGATGTAGCAACTGGCGAACCCCTCTTTTCATCAAAGGACAAGTTTGAGTCTGGTTGTGGTTGGCCTAGTTTCACCCAGCCCATCAGCCCAGATGTTGCCACCTACAAGGAAGATAAGTCCTACAATATGACGCGCATGGAAGTGCGGAGCCGAGTTGGAGATTCTCACCTTGGCCATGTCTTTACGGATGGACCACAGGACAAGGGGGGCTTGCGCTACTGTATCAATAGTCTTTCCATCCGCTTTATTCCTAAAGACCAAATGGAAGAAAAAGGCTATGCTTATTTACTAGATTATGTCGATTAAGTAACCTTTCCTAAGCAGTTAGAGGAGAATTTTGCTATACTGATACTAGTAAGTGACAAAGGAGCAGAGCATGACCTACACAATCTTAATCGTAGAAGATGAATATCTGGTAAGACAAGGCTTGACCAAGCTGGTCAATGTAGCAGCCTACGATATGGAAATCATCGGTCAGGCTGAAAATGGAAGGCAGGCTTGGGAGCTGATTCAAAAGCAGGTGCCAGACATTGTTTTAACCGATATCAACATGCCCCAGCTAAATGGCATCCAGTTGGCCAGTCTGGTCCGAGAAACCTATCCTCAGGTTCATCTAGTTTTTTTGACAGGTTACGATGATTTTGATTATGCCCTTTCTGCTGTCAAACTCGGTGTGGATGACTACCTGCTCAAACCCTTTTCTCGTAAGGATATTGAGGAAATGTTGGGGAAAATCAAGCAAAAATTGGACAAGGAAGAGAAAGAAGAACAGTTACAAGATTTACTAACTGATAAGTTTGAAGGAAACATAGCCCAGAAAATCCAGTCTCATCTAGCTGATAGCCAATTTAGTTTAAAGTCTTTAGCCAGTGACTTGGGCTTTAGTCCGACTTATCTGAGTTCTTTGATTAAGAAAGAGTTGGGCCTGCCTTTTCAGGATTATCTGGTGAGAGAACGTGTCAAACAAGCCAAGCTCTTGCTTTTAACTACAGACCTGAAGATTTACGAGATAGCAGAAAAGGTTGGCTTTGAAGATATGAATTACTTTACCCAACGCTTTAAACAGATTGCGGGTGTGACACCTCGTCAGTTTAAGAAGGGAGAAGGTTGATGAATCGTTCTTCTCTCCTAGTCAGAATGGTTATTTCCATCTTTCTAGTTTTTCTCATTCTCCTCGCTCTGGTTGGGACTTTCTATTATCGATCTAGTTCATCAGCCATTGAGGCAACCATTGAAGGCGATAGTCAAACGACTATCAGCCAAACTAGCCACTTTATCCAGTCTTATATCAAAAAATTAGAAACCACCTCGACCAGTTTGACCCAGCAGACGGATGTCCTAGCCTATGCTGAGAATCCTAGTCAAGACAAGATTGAGGGAATCCAAAATCTGTTTTTGACCATCTTAAAGGCAGATAAGGACTTGAAAACGGTGGTACTGGTAACCAAATCTGGTCAGGTCATTTCTACTGATGACACTGTACAGATGAAAACTTCCTCTGATATGATGGCTGAGGATTGGTACCAAAAGGCCATTCATCAGGGGGCTAAGCCAGTTTTGACCCCAGCTCGTAAATCGGACAGTCAGTGGGTCATTTCTGTTACTCAGGAACTTCTTGATGCAAAGGGAGCCAATCTGGGTGTGCTTCGTTTGGATATTTCTTATGAAACTTTGGAAGCCTATCTCAATCAACTCCAGTTAGGTCAGCAGGGCTTTGCCTTTATCATCAATGAAAACCATGAATTTGTCTATCATCCTAAACATACAGTCTATAGCTCAGTTAGCGAAATGGAGGCCATGAAACCCTATATTGAAACGGGGCAGGGCTATACGCTAGACCATCAATCCTACGTCAGTCAGGAAAAGATTGCAGGAACTGATTGGACGGTGCTTGGCGTGTCATCATTGGAAAAGTTAGACCAGGTTCGGAGTCAACTCATGTGGACCTTGCTTGGAGCCAGTGTCACATCTCTTCTTGCCTGTCTCTGCTTGGTTTGGTTCAGTCTCAAACGCTGGATTGCCCCTTTGAAGGATTTGAGAGAAACCATGCTGGAAATTGCTTTTGGTAATCAGAATCTTCGTGCCAAGGAAGCTGGTGCCTATGAACTGAGAGAGGTGACTCGCCAGTTCAATGCCATGTTGGATCAGGTTGATCAGCTCATGGCAGATATTCGCAGGCAGGAAGAAGCGACCCGTCAGTACCAACTTCAAGCACTGTCGAGCCAGATTAACCCCCATTTCCTCTATAATACCTTGGATACCATCATCTGGATGGCTGAATTTCAGGACAGTCAGCGAGTGGTGCAGGTGACCAAGTCCTTGGCAACCTATTTCCGCTTGGCGCTCAATCAAGGTAAGGACTTGATTTCCCTGTCTGACGAAATCAATCATGTCCGTCAATATCTCTTTATCCAGAAACAACGTTACGGAGATAAGCTGGAATATGAGATTGAGGAGAATCCTGCCTTTGATAATCTAGTATTGCCCAAGCTGGTCCTACAACCCCTTGTAGAAAATGCTCTTTACCATGGCATCAAGGAGAAAGACGGTCAGGGTCATATTAAAATTACTGTCCAGAAACAGGATTCAGGATTGATCATCCGCATTGAGGATGATGGCGTTGGTTTCCAAGCTGCGGGCGATAGTAGTCAAAGTCAACTTAAACGTGGAGGAGTTGGTCTTCAAAATGTTGACCAACGGCTCAAACTTCATTTTGGAGAAGATTACCAAATGAAGATCGATTCTGTCCCCAAAAAAGGGACGACGGTTGAAATATACATAAATAGAATAGAAACTAGCTAACTCCCAGTTCATTCTGGGAGTTTTATGCGTAATTGGGCAAGCTTTCTAGGTTGTCCATCTTGCTAAAAACCAGAAAAAACGATATGATAGATAGTGACAAAAGAGGTATCAAATATGAAGGAAAAAGACATTCAAAGAGAAACAAGCCAGATTGTAAAAGATGTATTAGAAAAGACCAATTTGAAGCAGGGATCAATCTTTGTTTTGGGCCTTTCTTCTAGTGAGGTGATAGGTGGTCAGATTGGCAAGGAATCCAGCCAAGAAATTGGCGAAATCATTGTGAAGACCATCCTAGATATCCTAGAGGAAAAAGGAATTCATCTAGCCGTTCAAGGCTGTGAACATGTCAATAGGGCTCTCGTTGTTGAACGTCAGGTTGCAGAGCAGTTTGGTCTGGAAATCGTCAGTGTCCTTCCTACCCTTCATGCAGGAGGTTCGGGTCAGTTGGCAGCCTTCAAGTTTATGAAGGATCCAGTTGAGGTTGAATTTATCAAGGCTCATGCTGGATTGGATATCGGAGACACTGCAATTGGCATGCATGTTAAGCATGTTCAGGTTCCGATTCGCCCTCTTTTGAGAGAGATTGGTCATGCCCACGTAACGGCGTTGGCTAGTCGTCCAAAATTAATTGGAGGTGCGCGTGCGCACTATCCGCAAGATTCTATTAGAAAGTCGTGAAAATGAGAAAAACAAAACAACAACTAGAAAAGATTACCAAATATTCGATTCGTAAACTAACTGTTGGGGTAGGTCCTGTAGCCATCGGGGCCTTCCTTTTTGGTGCTAGTCCCCTTTTAGTGGATAAGGTGCAAGCCAATGAAGTTGGCGGTGCTCATAGCGTTCATTACCGTTATTTGGCGGAGCAGGAATTGACCGAGTCTGAAAAAGCCCTGATTCACCATGAAGTTCCTACAGAATTTCAAGATGATGATATTCTTTATGTAGTTTATCGTAAGAAGGCGACTACCAGTCAACAACTTCCCTATACAGGAAGTAAGGAACTAGCTTTGGCAGGTCTTGGTTTGGCAACAGCCTCGCTAGCAGTCTTTTTGGTGTCCAAAAAAGGTCGCAAAGAGGTTCTAGGTGTTCTTTTGATTGGTTCTTTAGGAGCTAGCACCTTTGTACCTTACGGGACATTTGCATTTGAAAATAAAGAATTACTTTCTTATAACCAAACTATTTCAGCCTCTACACATGAAGGTTTGGCTGAAGGGATTATCCATATTGATGGCTATGAATACATTGGCTACTTTAAGGAAGCAGAACTCCATCCATCAAAACCAGCTTCATCTGAGAAGCCTCAGACTAGACAGGAAGAGAGCTTGGTGGAGATTCCGTTTGAAACGATCACAAGCCTAGATGCGAATCTAGCAGAAGGACAGACTCGTATCGTCACAGCTGGAGTAAATGGTAAGCGTCGCCTTGTAACCAAAGTATCGATGGTTAATGGTCAGGAAGTTAGAGAAGTCATCGAAGACCAAGTGGTTCAAAAACCTGTTTCGCAGGTTATTGCAGTCGGAACGAAGAAAGAGGTGCAACCTACTCCAAACCCACAAGCTGAACCAACTCATCAAGTAGCTAAAGGGACGCAAGAGGAAGGTAAGGAAGGTCAATCTTTAACGCAACCAAGCTTACCAGAGGCTCCAATCGAAGCAAAAGGAACCCAAGAGGAAGGCAAAGCAGGCCAAGCCTTAACGCAACCGGCCTTACCAGAAGCTCCAGTAGATGCCAAAGGAACCCAAGAAGAAGGAAAAGCAGGTCACTCTTTAATCCAACCGGCCTTACCAGAAGCTCCAGTAGATGCCAAAGGCACTCAAGAAACAGGCAAGGAAGGTCAGTCCTTAACGCAACCAGAATTGCCAGAAGCTAGGGTAGAGGCTAAAGGCACCCAAGAGGCAGGTAAGGAAGGTCAATCCTTAACGCAACCAGAATTGCCAGAAGCTAGGGTAGAGGCTAAAGGTACCCAAGAGGCAGGTAAGGAAGGTCAGTCCTTAACGCAACCAGAATTGCCAGAAGCTACAGTCGCAGTAAAAGGAACCCAAGAGGCAGGCAAGGAAGGTCAGTCCTTAACGCAACCAGAATTGCCAGAAGCTACAGTCGCAGTAAAAGGAACCCAAGAGGCAGGCAAGGAAGGTCAGTCCTTAACGCAACCAGAATTGCCAGAAGCTAGGGTAGAGGCCAAAGGCACTCAAGAGGAAGGCAAGGAAGGCCAATCCTTAACGCAACCAGAATTGCCAGAAGCTACAGTCGCAGTAAAAGGAACCCAAGAGGCAGACAAGGAAGGTCAGTCCTTAACGCAACCAGAATTGCCAGAAGCTAGGGTAGAGGCCAAAGGTACTCAAGAAACAGGTAAGGAAGGTCAATCTTTAACCCAACCTGCATTACCAGAAGCTACGGTAGAGGTCAAAGGTACACAAGAGGAAGGCAAAGCAGGCCAGTCCTTAACCCAACCCGAATTACCAGAGGCTACAGTAGAGTCTAAAGGAACTCAAGAGGCAGGTAAAGAAGGACAAGCTCTTGTACAAGAACAGTTACCTGAGTATAAAGTAACTGAGGGAACCCTTGTTGAAACATCAACTACAGACTTAGACTACAAAACTGAAACGATTGAGGATCCAACCAAGTATACGGACGAAGAAACTGTCGTAAGAAATGGTGAAAAAGGAAGTCAAGTTACTAAAACAACTTATAAAACAATAGAAGGTGTTAAAACTGATCAAGTTCTTTCAACTAGCACAGAAGTCACCAAGGAACCTGTTGACCAACAGGTAAGTCGTGGGACAAAACCAATTGAAGGAACTCTTGTAGAAGAAAGTCTGGAAAAGATTCCATTTAAGGAAGTTATTAAAGAAGATGACCAACTGAAAAAAGGCTTAGAAGTTGTAGCTCAAGAAGGGAAAGAAGGTCAGAAAAAAATCACCAAGACCTTTAATACCATCAAAGGAGTTAAAACAGAGGACGCTCCAAAAGTTACAGAGGAAATCATTGAGGCACCTCAAGACAAAATTTTGAAACGTGGTACAAAGAGTTTTGAAAAACCAGTATTGACCATCACAGCAGTTGAACCTAAAGATTTGAAGCGTACTTCAGATGTTAAATACAGTCTAGAAAATCCAAGTAAGGCGGCCATTAAATCTATCACCCTAACTCTGAAAAAAGGTGATGAGATTGTGAAAACCTTGAGTGTTTCACCTGACAACTTGACAGCTAGCCTGACAGATTTGCAGTACTACAAGGATTATAAACTTGAAACTAAGATGGTTTATGACCGTGGTGAGGGTGATGAGGAAGAAGTTCTGAAAGAAGAACCTCTAAGAATTGACCTCAAAAAAGTCGAAATAAAAAACATCAAAGAAACAAGCTTGATGAGTGTGGACGCTGACGGTAACGAAACAGATACTAGTTTGCTGACAGAAAAACCAGCTGATGTTGCTCCGCTTTACCTACGAGTGACAACTCACGACAACAAAGTTACAAGACTTGCAGTTGACAAGATTGAAGAAGTAGAAAAAGACGGAAAAACTTTATACAAAGTCACTGCCAAAGCACCTGATTTGATTCAACGTAATGCTGAAAACACACTTAGCGAAGAGTATGTTCATTACTTTGAAAAACAAAAAGCCAAAGAAGGTAATGTTTACTACAACTTCAACGAGCTTGTAAAAGATATGAAAGCTAATCCTAGCGGTGAGTTTAAACTTGGTGCAGATCTAAATGCAGCCAATGTACCAACTCCAAATAAAGAGTATGTTCCTGGTACATTTAAAGGTAAGTTATCAAGTGTTGACGGGCAACGTTATTCAATCCACAATATGTCTCGTCAATTATTTGGTGGTATTGAAGGTGGTTCAGTTAAAGATGTTAACTTGGCTAATGTTGATATTAATATGCCTTGGATTGACAATATTTCTGCTCTTGCTAGAACTGTCAAAAATGCTACGGTTGAAAACATTAAAGTAACTGGTAGTATCCTCGGTAGAGATGGAATTGCTGGTATTATTAATAAAGGCGATACTGGAGCTCAATTAACAAATGTTGCATTCATCGGTAATCTTACTGGTGTTGGTAACAGAGGTTGGGATTTCGGTGGAATTGCCGGAGAACTTTGGAAAGGTAATATAGATAAAGCTTATGTAGAAGCTAATATGGTAGCTAATAAAGCTCGTATCGGTGGTCTTGTTGCTAGAACGGACAACAGTGGCGACCCTAACGGAATCGGAAAATACGGAGCTGTACGTAATGCTGTTACAAAAGGAACTATTAAAGTAAAAGATCCTGTTGAAACAGGTGGATTCATCAGTAAAAACTGGGCATGGGGTAAAGTTGCTGACTCTGTATCTATGATGAAAGTTGAAAATGGTGAAGTGTTCTATGGATCTAAAGATATTGACGAAGATGGTGGATATTTCTCAAATAACGCATTAGAACGTAACTTCATCGTGAAAGATGTAAGTACAGGTAAGCGTTCATTTAAATTCTCTGTTTCTAACCGAATTAAAGAAGTTTCTCAAGAAGAAGCTGACCAGAAAATTGCAACTTTAGGAATTACAGCTAATGATTATGTTATCAATCCTCTTGTTTCAGACACACTAAATAATGTAAAACCAAAATCTGACACTTACAAAGATACTCAAGACTACGATGCATCTCGTGAGCTTGCTTACCGTAACATCGAAAAACTTCAACCATTCTATAACAAAGAATGGATCGTCAACCAAGGGAACAAGCTTGCAGCTAATAGTCCATTAATGACTAAAGAAGTCTTGTCTGTTACGGCGATGAAAGGCAATGCCTTTGTCACAGACCTTACAGATGCGGACCATATTTTTGTCCACTACGCAGATAAGACAAAAGACATCTTTACAATTTCACCGAAAGAATCTAAAGTTAAACAAGTGAAAGAATACAGTGTCGCTGAGCTTGGTGAAGTTGTTTATACACCAAATATGGTGGTTAAAGATCGTGCAGATTTAATCAGCGCTATCGAAAGCAAATTAAGCCCTGTTGAATTGCAATCTGACCCGATTTATCAACACTTGGGTAGAACTGGTGGTAACAAAGTCAATGCAATTAAGGACTTGTACCTAGAAGAAAGCTTCAAGTATGTGAAAGATAATCTTACTAAATTCGTTACGAAGTTAGTAGAAAATGAAGATCACCAGCTTAACACAGATGAAGCCGCTAAACGTGCCTTGATTAAGAAAATCGATGACAACAAAGCAGCAGTTCTTCTTGGTTTGTCTTACCTCAACCGTTACTACGGCGTTAAATTCGATGATTTTAACATTAAAGAATTAATGCTATTCAAACCTGATTTCTACGGTAAGAATGTTAATGTGTTAGACTTCTTGATTAAGATTGGTTCTAAAGAAAGTAACATTAAAGGTGATAGAACTTTAGAAGCTTATCGCGAAACTATCGGTGGAACTATCGGTATAGGTGAGTTAAACAGTTTCTTAGACTATAACATGCGTCTATTCACAAGTGATACTGACTTAAACGATTGGTTCATAAAAGCAACTAAAGATAATGTATATGTCGTTGAACCAAAAACAACAACTCCTGAATTTGCCGATAAGAAACACAGAGCATACGAAGGATTAAATAATGATGTTCACGGTAAGATGATTCTGCCACTTCTTAACTTAAAAGATGCTCACATGTTCTTAATCTCAACATATAACACTATGGCTTACAGTTCATTTGAGAAATATGGTAAGAACACAGCAGCAGAGCGTGAAGCATTCAAGAAAGAAATCGATAAAGTAGCAAAAGCTCAACAAAATTATCTAGACTTCTGGTCTCGTTTATCATTAGATAAAGTTCGTAACCAACTGCTTAAGAGCAACAACATGGTACCAACACCAGTACTAGATAACCAAAACTATCCAGAAGGTACTGACAAATACGGTCACACTAACAGCGGTAAAGATGTCGCTCCAGTTCGTGAATTGTACGGACCAACAGGTCGTTACCATGCTACTGACTGGCGTATGGGAGCTGTAGCTCGTATCTACGGTAATCCTTATAAAGATGATTCAGTTTTCTTCATGGTTACCAATATGATTAGTGACTTTGGTATCTCTGCATTTACTCACGAAACGACTCACGTAAACGACCGTATGGTTTACTTAGGTGGTTCAAGACACCGTGAAGGAACTGATTTAGAGGCATTCGCACAAGGTATGTTACAATCACCTGCTGAAACAAGTCCAAACGGTGACTTTAAAGCACTAGGATTGAACATGGCCTACGAACGTCCAAATGATGGAAATCAATGGTATAACACTAATCCAAACGACCTCACTTCTCGCGCTGAAATCGATCATTACATGAAAGGTTTCAATGATACGCTCATGCTTCTTGACTACCTTGAAGGTGAAGCCGTTCTTGATAAACAGGATAAAGCCTTAAATAGTGCTTGGTTCAAGAAAGTGGATAAAAAATTACGTAACGCTAATACGAAGAACCAGTATGATGAGGTTCGTGATTTGAATGCAGAAGAAAAAGAATATAACTTAACTTCTGTTAACGATCTAGTAGACAAGAATTTCATGACCAAGCACGGTCCTGGTAATGGTACTTATGACCCAACTGGATTTGGCTCTGCCTATGTAACGGTGCCTATCACTGCTGGTATCTATGGTGGTAATACAAGTGAAGGAGCTCCAGGAGCAATGTCATTCAAACATAACACCTTCCGTATGTGGGGTTACTTTGGATATGAGAAAGGCTTCCTAAATTATGCTTCTAACATGTTGAAAAATGAGTCTAAAAAAGCTGGTCATGCTACTCTAGGTGATGACTTTATCATTAAGAAAGTTTCTGATGGTAAATTTAATACTCTAGAAGATTGGAAGAAAGCATACTTCAAAGAAGTTGTTGATAAGGCTAAAGCAGGATTTAATGCTGTTGAAATCGATGGAACAACTTATAATAGTTACGATGAATTAAAACAAGCATTTGCTGCAGCTGTTGATAAAGATAAAGCAACTCTTAATAATGGCTCAGTTAAATTTGATAATACCGTATCACTTAAAGAGAAGCTCTTCAAGAAACTTCTTCAACAAACAAACAGCTTTAAAACTTCAATCTTTAAATAATTGAACTCTCTCATCTGCTTTGCGGATGAGGGTTTTCTTATTTTGTGCTATACTTAAGGTATGCATAGAAAAACAGTGATTGATTTTAGGGCTTTGGGGGAGAGATACATCTTTACCCAGCCCATTAAAGAGTTGAAAACGAGAAATGTAGCAGAAGTAACAGCCTTATTGGCACAAGTGGAAAGCTACCAAGAGCAGGGCTACTATGTGGTGGGCTATGTCAGCTACGAGGCTGCACCTGCTTTTGAGGAGAAATTAGCAGTTCACAAGGCTCCTTTATTGGACGAGTATTTGCTTTACTTTACTGTTCATGATAGGGTGGAAACATCCCTTATTCCTCTGATTTATGACGAGGTTAATTTGCCGTCTGATTGGCAGGAAGTAACGTCTGCAGCAAACTATGAAAAGGCTATTGCTCAGATTCACCATCATTTGCGGCAGGGAGACACCTATCAGGTCAACTATACCGTCCAACTCAAGCAAGATTTAAGCGCTAATCCTTTTGCCATCTACAATCGCATGGTGGTAGAGCAGGAGGCGGGCTACAATGCCTATGTTGAACATGACGAGATGGCAGTGATTTCCATGAGTCCAGAACTCTTTTTTGAGCAAAATGACCGTGAGTTGACAACGCGACCAATGAAGGGAACGACTCAGCGTGGCATGACTGACCAAGAAGACTTGGAGCAGGCCAGTTGGTTAGAGCAGGATCCCAAAAATCGCTCTGAAAATATGATGATTGTGGACCTCTTGCGCAACGATATGAACCGTATTTCTGAAGTGGGAAGTGAGCATGTGGAGCGTTTGTGTCAAGTGGAGCAATATTCGACTGTCTGGCAGATGACTTCGACCATCAAGAGTCAGTTGCGAGAGGATGTGGATTTGGTTACCATTTTTCGCTCTCTCTTTCCTTGTGGTTCCATAACGGGCGCACCGAAAATTGCGACTATGGAAATCATTAAGGACTTGGAACCACAACCGCGTGGAGTCTACTGTGGAACCATTGGTCTCTTGCTTCCAAATGGACGACGGATTTTCAATGTCGCCATTCGGACCATTCAACTGTATCAAGGGAAAGCCATCTATGGAGTTGGCGGAGGCATTACATGGGATAGCACTTGGGAATCTGAATACCGCGAGGTTCATCAAAAGGCAGCCGTTCTTTATCGTAAACAAGCTCGTTTCAAACTGATTACTACAGGGAAAATCAGCCAGAAGAACTTGTTGTTTGAGAATCAACATATAGAAAGGCTGAGAAAAGCTAGTCGATATTTTGCCTTTCCTTTTGATGCAGAAGACTTAAGACAAAAGATAGAGGAAGAGTGTCAGGCTTGTGATGCTAATCAAGATTACCGCTTGCGAATTTCTCTCAGCAAGTCTGGAGAGATAGAAGTCGATCGCCAAGTATTAACACCCCTTAGTACAAGCTTTTGTCAGGTCCAACTCTGCCTTCAGGAAGCCAATTTGCAGCAAGCCTTTACCTACTTCAAAACCACTCACAGACCGCATTTGAACCTAGGGGAACAAGAGAAGATTTACCACAATAAGTCAGGAGAACTGCTTGAAACCTCTATCGGAAATTTGGTTTTGAAAATCTCTGGTAAACTCTACACACCGCCTATCAGACTTGGTATCTTACCAGGAATTTATCGTCAGCACTTGCTGGAAACAGGACAGGTAGAAGAGAAAGTCTTGACTTTAAAAGACTTAGCCCGAGCGGAAGCTATTTACGGCTGTAATGCAGTGAGAGGTTTGTATGAATTAAGACTTGAGGAAAACTAGGTGAAACTGATATTTTTACACGGGTTAGGGCAGTCAGCAGAGAGTTGGAAAGAAGTTCGGAATAAAACGAAGGATAGGCTTACAAAGACTCTTGAATTGCTGAAATAAGTTTGATAAAATAATATTGAAAACGATATCATAATTATGGGAGAAAGAAATGAACAAACGTCTATTTTTAAAAATGAGTCTGGCTACCCTGCCAGCTTTAGCCTTGTTTTCACAACCTGTGTTAGCAGAAGAAAACGTTCATTTTTCTAGTTGTAAGGAAGCTTGGGCGAATGGATACTCGGATATTCACGAGGGAGAACCAGGATATTCTGCCAAGTTAGACCGTGATCATGATGGTGTGGCTTGCGAATTGAAAAGTGCTCCTAAGGGTGCTTTTAAAGCAAAACAAGCGGCTACAACTCAAACTGATACAAATTCATCCACAGCAAGTGGTTGGGTTAAGCAGAACGGTGCTTGGTACTATTTTAATGGAAATGGAAATCTAGTGAAAAATGCTTGGCAGGGAAGCTATTACCTTAAAGCCGATGGTAAAATGGCACAGAGCGAATGGATTTATGACTCTTCTTATCAAGCTTGGTATTATTTGAAATCAGATGGTTCTTATGCAAAGAATGCATGGCAAGGAGCTTACTACCTTAAGTCAAACGGTAAAATGGCACAAGGTGAGTGGGTTTATGACTCTTCTTATCAAGCCTGGTATTACTTGAAATCAGATGGTTCTTATGCTCGCAATGCATGGCAAGGAAACTACTATTTGAAATCAGATGGCAAAATGGCTAAAAATGAGCGAGTTGATGGAGGTCGCTACTATGTAGATGCCTCAGGTCTCTGGAAACCATAAGTTGGAATAAAATCTAGAAAGTTAATGCAAACCTTTGCATAAACGATTAGTTTTTGTTATACTAATACTGTAAGCATTTTCAATTAATTCATAATGAAAAAGGAGAATATGATGAGTCAAAAGATTATTGGGATTGACCTTGGTGGAACTTCTATCAAATTTGCAATCTTGACAACAGCAGGAGAAATCCAAGAAAAATGGTCTATCAAGACTAATATTTTGGATGAGGGAAGTCATATCGTTGATGATATGATTGAGTCTATTCAACATCGTTTGGACTTGCTTGGATTGGCAGCAGCAGACTTCCAAGGTATTGGAATGGGATCACCAGGTGTGGTTGACCGTGAAAAAGGAACAGTTATTGGTGCCTACAACCTAAACTGGAAAACCCTTCAACCAATCAAAGAAAAAATGGAAAAAGCCTTGGGCATTCCATTCTTCATCGATAATGATGCTAACGTGGCAGCTCTTGGTGAGCGCTGGATGGGGGCTGGTGATAACCAACCAGACGTTGTCTTTATGACACTTGGTACAGGTGTTGGTGGTGGTATCGTCGCAGAAGGCAAATTGCTTCACGGTGTGGCTGGTGCAGCAGGTGAGCTTGGCCACATCACTGTTGATTTTGACCAACCAATCGCATGTACTTGCGGTAAGAAAGGTTGCCTTGAGACAGTTGCTTCAGCAACAGGTATTGTCAACTTGACTCGTCGTTATGCCGATGAATACGAAGGCGATGCAGCCTTGAAACGCTTGATTGATAATGGAGAAGAAGTAACTGCTAAGACTGTCTTTGACCTTGCAAAAGAAGGAGACGATCTTGCCTTGATCGTTTACCGTAACTTCTCACGTTACTTGGGTATTGCATGTGCCAACATTGGCTCGATCCTAAACCCATCAACAATTGTTATCGGTGGCGGTGTGTCAGCTGCAGGAGAATTCCTTCTACAAGGTGTTCAAAAGGTTTACGACGAAAATACCTTCCCACAAGTACGCACAACAACTAAATTGGCTCTTGCAACTCTAGGAAATGATGCTGGAGTGATTGGTGCTGCATCACTTGTCTTGCAATAAATAAACATAAAAAGGAGAAAATTGCTTTCTGTAAGCGAGTGATTTTCCTCCTTTCTTTTTTTATGCTATACTAGTTAAGACAATAATTGAGGTGAGAGTAAATGACAAAAGCAGACACGATTTTTAAAGAAAATATCGAGCGAATCTTGAATGAGGGTGTGTTTTCCGAGCAAGCTCGTCCTAAGTACAAGGATGGAACAGTGGCTAACTCTAAGTATGTAACGGGTGCTTTTGCCGAGTATGACTTGGCAAAAGGGGAATTCCCCATCACGACCTTGCGTCCCATTGCCATCAAATCCGCCATCAAGGAATTGCTCTGGATTTACCAAGACCAGTCCAACAGCCTAGAAGTGCTTAATGACAAGTACAATGTTCATTATTGGAATGACTGGGAAGTGGGAGATACAGGAACCATTGGTGAGCGCTATGGGGCTGTTGTTAAGAAACACGACATCATCAACAAGCTTCTCAAACAGTTGGAAGTTAACCCTTGGAACCGTCGCAATATCATCTCCCTTTGGGATTACCAAGCTTTTGAGGAGACAGACGGCCTTCTTCCATGCGCCTTTCAGACCATGTTTGATGTCCGTCGTGTAGATGGGGAAATCTATCTGGATGCGACTTTGACCCAGCGCTCGAATGATATGCTGGTGGCCCACCACATCAATGCTATGCAGTATGTGGCTCTTCAAATGATGATTGCCAAGCATTTTGGCTGGAAGGTTGGGAAGTTCTTCTACTTCATCAACAACCTCCATATCTATGACAATCAATTTGAACAAGCTCAGGAATTGCTTCGTCGTGAGCCTTCAAACTGTCAACCACGTTTGGTCTTGAATGTTCCAGATGGGACCAATTTCTTTGATATTAAAGCAGAAGATTTTGAGTTGGTGGATTATGACCCTGTTAAGCCGCAGTTGAAGTTTGACTTAGCTATTTAAAAGAATAGGAAAAAGAAGTTGAGAAATAAATCCCAACTTCTTTTGTTGCTTAACGTGATACGCGACGACGAGCTGCTTTTTTACGGTTTTCTTCGATGAAAGCTGCTTTTTGCTCTTCTGGTTCGATTACTTTCTTTTTAAATGCGTATACTGCACCTGCAAGTGCAGCGACAGTTCCTGCGACACCTGTTACAAGACCTTTAGCGAATCCTTTAGCCATGAGTCTTCCTCCTTTATATTCTCAATCAGCCAGCCTCCTCAAGAGGTCACATTTTTCTGACTGACCTTTTTGTGTTATAATAATAGTAACGAAAAAATGGGAATTTTTCAAGGAAAAAAGATGAAAACAAAAATAATTGTGATTGTTGGACCGACTGCTGTTGGAAAAACAGCCCTTGCCATTGAAGTGGCCAAGCGTTTTAATGGCGAAGTGGTTAGTGGAGATAGCCAGCAAGTCTATCGAGGACTTGATATTGGGACGGCTAAGGCTAGTCCAGAAGAGCAGGCAGCTGTTCCCCATCATTTAATCGATGTTAGAGAGGTAACCGAGTCTTACTCGGCTTTTGATTTTGTTTCAGAAGCTAAGATGGCTATTGAAGATATTCACAGCCGTGGTAAGCTAGCCATTATCGCTGGTGGAACTGGGCTTTATATCCAGAGCTTGTTAGAAGGCTACCATCTGGGTGGAGAGACCCCCCATGAGGAGATTTTGGACTATCGAGCTAGTTTAGAGCCTTATACAGATGAGGAATTAGCTCATCTTGTGGACCAAGCAGGTCTTGAAATTCCCCAGTTTAATCGTCGTCGTGCGATGCGTGCCTTGGAAATTGCCCATTTTGGTCAGAATTTGGAAAATCAAGAGACCTTGTATGAACCATTGATTATCTGCTTGGATGATGAGCGCAGTCAATTATATGAGCGTATCAATAACAGAGTGGACCTGATGTTTGAGGCTGGGCTTTTGGATGAGGCTAAGTGGCTCTTTGACCATTATCCAGATGTGCAGGCTGCTAAAGGAATTGGTTACAAGGAACTCTTCCCCTATTTTCGCGGAGAGCAGACCTTGGAAGAAGCCAGTGAGAGTCTCAAACAGGCTACCCGTCGTTTTGCCAAGCGTCAGCTGACCTGGTTCCGTAATCGCATGCAGGTCACCTTTTATCAGATCGGAGAGTCTGGTGTAAAAGATCGCATTTTAAGCCAGATAGAGGAGTTTTTAGATGATTGATACGGAGAAAAAAGAGGAGCGAGTCCTGCTAATTGGTGTTGAGCTACAAGGCATGGATAATTTTGACGTCTCCATGGAAGAGTTGGCCAGTCTGGCTAAGACAGCTGGGGCAGTTGTTGTAGATAGCTACAGACAAAAACGTGAAAAGTATGACTCCAAGACCTTTGTCGGCTCTGGTAAGTTGGAAGAAATTGCGCTCATGGTGGATGCAGAAGAGATTACTACTGTCATCGTTAACAACCGTCTGACTCCACGGCAAAATGTCAATATAGAGGAAGTTTTGGGTGTCAAGGTCATTGACCGTATGCAGTTGATTTTGGATATCTTTGCCATGCGGGCTCGAAGCCATGAAGGCAAACTTCAAGTCCACCTAGCTCAGCTCAAGTACCTCCTACCTCGTCTAGTCGGTCAAGGTATTATGCTCAGTCGTCAGGCAGGGGGAATTGGTTCCCGTGGACCTGGTGAAAGCCAGCTGGAGCTGAACCGTCGTAGTGTTCGCAATCAAATCACAGATATAGAGCGTCAGCTCAAGGTGGTTGAGAAGAATCGGGCGACTGTCAGAGAAAAACGTCTGGAGTCTAGCACCTTTAAGATTGGTTTGATTGGTTACACCAATGCTGGGAAATCAACTATCATGAACACTTTGACCAGTAAGACCCAGTATGAGGCTGACGAGCTCTTTGCGACTCTGGATGCGACGACTAAGAGTATTCATCTAGGGGGCAATCTTCAGGTAACTTTGACAGATACCGTGGGCTTCATCCAAGATTTGCCGACAGAGTTGGTGTCTAGTTTCAAATCAACCTTGGAAGAAAGCAAGAATGTGGACCTTCTGGTTCATGTCATTGATGCCAGCAATCCTTACCACGAGGAACATGAGAAAACAGTTCTTTCCATCATGAAAGACTTGGACATGGAGGATATTCCTCGCCTGACCCTTTATAATAAAGCGGATTTGGTGGAGGATTTTACGCCGACCCAAACGCCTTATGCCCTCATTTCTGCCAAGGCTGAGGATAGTCGTGAGAATTTGCAGGCACTATTTTTAGAGAAAATCAAGGATATTTTTGAATCTTTTACTCTGCGCGTGCCTTTTTCTAAGTCCTACAAGATTCATGATTTAGAAAGTGTTGCGATTTTGGAAGAACGTGATTATCAGGAGGACGGAGAAGTCATTAGAGGCTATATTTCTGAGAAAAACAAATGGAGGTTAGAAGAATTTTATGACTGATATTAAAACTTTAGCTCTAAAGTATGGAGGTTATACAAGTCTGGATAAGGTCTATCTGGATCAACTTCTAGCTGGTAAAACAGAGCAAGAGCAGTTGGCACTGATCACTCCTCCACCTAGCGTGGTCAATGCCTACTTTGCAGAACTCTACCAGAAAAAGAGTCCTGAAGCAGCGACGGATTATTTTGCGGAACTCAGTCAGGAACTGAATTTCTACAATGTTGAGCCAAGTTTCACTCTCGAAAACAAACCTTTTATTCGTCTTAATCTGTCTGGTAAATCCTTTGGTTTTTGTTATGAGAGTGAGGGACTGGGTCGGATTTTCTCTGAAAATGAAGAGAAAATTTCGGATGACTTGCTTTTTGAAATTGCGCAAATTTTCCCCCATCAACTGGTCTTTGAAGAGTCTGGTAAGATTTACATGAAGGCTGTTGTAGATGAGGAAGTTGTTAGCGTGGAAAGTCTGACAGCTTTGACTGATTTGGAAAGCTTGGCTGATGGTCACAAACGTCTTAAAGGCTACAGCCAAGAGGATTTACTGCAAGAAGCCACAGCTTTTTCTGGCAAGCGCTATTTCCGATCGGAAAACCGCACAGCTATGTTATATATTGATTAATTAGAAAGTATCGAATGGATATTCAATTTTTAGGAACGGGGGCTGGTCAGCCCTCTAAAGCCCGCAATGTTTCAAGTCTCGCTCTGAAACTTTTGGATGAGATTAACGAAGTTTGGCTCTTTGACTGTGGAGAAGGAACGCAAAATCGCATTCTAGAGACCACGATTCGACCACGTAAGGTCAGCAAAATCTTTATCACCCATCTGCATGGCGACCACATTTTTGGCTTGCCTGGTTTCCTTTCTAGTCGTGCCTTTCAGGCCAATGAAGAGCAGACAGATTTGGAAATCTATGGACCTCAAGGCATCAAATCTTTTGTATTGACCAGTCTACGAGTGTCAGGTTCACGCCTGCCCTATAAGATTCATTTCCATGAATTTGACCAAGATTCTCTAGGGAAAATTCTTGAAACAGATAAATTCACGGTGTATGCGGAAGAGTTGGACCACACTATTTTTTGTGTTGGTTATCGTGTCATGCAAAAGGACCTAGAAGGAACGCTAGATGCTGAAAAACTCAAGTCTGCTGGTGTCCCATTTGGCCCGCTTTTTGGGAAAATCAAAAACGGTCAGGACGTTGTTCTTGAAGACGGTACTGAAATCAAGGCAACAGACTATATCTCAGCTCCCCGTCCAGGTAAAATTATCACTATTTTAGGAGACACTCGAAAAACGGATGCCAGTGTGCGTCTAGCTGTCAATGCTGATGTCCTTGTCCATGAATCTACTTATGGCAAGGGTGATGAAAAGATTGCTCGTAACCATGGTCACTCAACCAACATGCAGGCAGCGCAGGTCGCAGTAGAAGCAGGTGCTAAACGCCTCTTGCTCAACCATATCAGTGCCCGTTTCCTCTCAAAGGATATCAGCAAGCTCAAAAAAGACGCTGCTAGTGTTTTTGAAAATGTCCATGTGGTCAAAGACTTGGAAGAAGTGGAAATCTAAAAGATTGGGAAAGGATAAGTATGCCTACTATTCTTATTACAGGAGCTAGCGGTGGTCTAGCCCAAGAAATGGTCAAACTCTTGCCAAATGACCAACTCATCTTGCTTGGTAGAAATAAGGAAAAATTAGTCCAACTCTACGGAAACCATCCCCATGCAGAATTGATTGAAATCGATATTACCGATGACTCAGCCTTAGAAACTCTGGTAACAGACCTCTATCTCCGCTATGGCAAGATTGATGTCTTAATTAACAATGCTGGTTACGGGATTTTTGAAGAATTTGACCAGATTTCTGACCAAGATATTCACCAGATGTTTGAGGTCAATACCTTTGCCCTAATGAATCTGTCTCGTCGCCTTGCGGCTCGAATGAAGGAAAGTCGAAAAGGCCATATTATCAATATTGTTAGCATGGCAGGTTTGATTGCTACTGGCAAGTCTAGTCTCTACTCAGCCACTAAGTTTGCAGCCATTGGTTTTTCAAATGCTCTGCGCCTCGAACTTATGCCATATGGAGTCTATGTGACAACAGTCAATCCAGGACCTATCCGTACAGGATTTTTTGACCAAGCGGACCCAGATGGAACCTATCTCAAATCGGTTGACCGTTTCCTACTAGAAGCAGATGTAGTGGCTAAAAAGATTGTTAAGATTATAGGGAAAAACAAACGAGAACTCAATCTCCCGATTTTGTTGAACCTAGCCCATAAGTTTTATACTCTCTTTCCCAAGCTAGCTGATAAGTTGGCAGGGGGAATCTTTAATTATAAATAAAAAGAACCAATGTGTAGGTTATTGCTAGCCTACATATTGGTTCTTATCCTTTCTCAACTATCAAATTGGACTTCTTCTAGTAGATAGTCAATAAAGCGTTCGCCCATCTTAGATAGGCTGGTTTTCTCATGCTGGATATAGACCAGCTCAATTGGGTCATCAATATCCAGTGGGATAGAAACGATATTGTCTCCGTTGAGGTTGCTGTTCAAAATCCCTGTCGCAATGGTGTAACCATCTAAACCAATCAAGAGATTAAAGAGGGTAGCACGGTCACTGACCACGATAGATTTTTTGTGGTGTTCTTGAGAAAGAATTTCCTCTGAAAAGTAGAAGGAGTTGTGTGTCCCTTGGTCATAACTAAGGTAAGGGAAATTTTCCAAGTCAGACAGTTTTACCTTGTCTTTCTTTGCCAGAGGATTGGTCTTGCTGACAAAGATATGGGGCTGGGCGGTAAAGAGATGGTGAGCCAGCAGGTGGTTGTCATCCAGCATTTTGGTTAAAACATCACGGTTGTAGCTGTTTAAGAAGAGGACACCGACCTCACTACGGAAGTTCTTGACGTCGTCGATAATCTCCCAAGTACGAGTTTCACGAAGGAAGAGCTCGTATTTCTCCATATCGCTTTTCTTGAGCAGAGAGACAAAGGCATTGACCACAAAGGCATAGTGTTGAGACGAAACGCTAAAGAGTTCGCGGTGGGCGACAGGGTTTTTATAGCGTTCCTCTAGAAGCTGGGTCTGCTCGACAACCTGACGGGCGTAAGAGAGAAACTCCATCCCATCACGGGTCAAGGTGATTCCCTTGGGATTGCGGATAAAGATCTCAATGCCCATTTCATTTTCCAAATCTCTCACAGCATTGGAAAGACTAGGCTGAGTGATAAAGAGTTGCTTGGCTGCTTCATTCATGGAGCCAGTTTCGACGATTTTGATAATATAGTGTAATTGTTGAATTCTCATGTTTTTATTGTACCACACTTGCGTCAGAATCGCCAAAGAAGATAGGAAAATCAGGGGCATTGTGTGAGTCTCTTCTTGAAAAAAACACAAAATTTTGCTAGAATGGGTCTTATGAAAACATTCTATGATGTGCAGCAATTCCTCAAACGATTTGGTATTATTGTTTACATGGGAAAACGCTTATATGATATTGAACTGATGAAGTTGGAACTCTCTCGGATTTACGATGCAGGGTTGATGGATAAATTAGACTATCTAGAGGCAGAAGCAGTTCTTCGCAGAGAGCACAAGGTAGAATTGGATTATATTGAGAAAAATGGAGAAAAGAACTAATGGTTACTTGGATTTTGTGGGCACTTATACTAGCAATGTTGGCGTGGATGGGCTTTAACTATCTTCGTATTCGTCGTGCGGCTAAAATTGTAGACAATGAAGAGTTTGAAGCCTTGATTCGTACGGGTCAATTGATTGATTTGCGCGACCCAGCAGAATTCCACAGAAAGCATATCCTTGGAGCTCGCAATATTCCTTCAAGTCAGTTGAAAACTAGTCTTGCAGCCCTTCGTAAAGATAAATCTATCCTTCTTTACGAAAACCAACGTGCGCAACGGGTCACAAATGCAGCCCTTTACTTGAAAAAACAAGGCTTTTCTGAGATTTATATCCTTTCTTATGGTTTGGATTCTTGGAAAGGTAAAGTCAAAGTTGAGAAATAAGAAAACGAGCTTGGATATTTTCCGAGCTCATTTTTTAACCACTTTTTCTGAGAAATTCACGAATGCTTGCCAACTCTTCTGAGTTAAGGGGGCGGTAGTCTCCCTCTTGAAGATGATCATCCAAACTCCAAGGGCCAAAATGGGTACGTTTAAGGGAGGTCACTTTGACACCAACCGAGAGGAACATTTTCTTAACTTGATGAAATTTTCCTTCTGAAATGCTGATAGAGGCTTGACTGAGAGAAGGACTTGCAGATAGAATTTCTAGCCTTGCAGGTTTACAGATAGTGCCATCTAAAAAGACAATTCCCTTTTGAAAGGCTTGAATATGGTCAGGTGTCAGGAGTCCATTAACCTCAACTTGGTAGGTCTTATCGACATGATATTGGGGATGGAGGAGTTGAAAGCCCAAAGGGCCGTTGTCGGTCAAGAGGAGGAGCCCAGTCGTATCTCGGTCCAGTCGGCCAACAGCATAGAGCTTGTCAGACTGGATGTCAGATGGAAGCAGGTCCATGACAGTTGGAAGTTCCTTGTCTTTGTTGGCTGTCACGACACCAGCAGGCTTATGAAGCATAAGATAGGTGTGCTCATAGCCTTGAATGATTCGGCCTTGAAAAAGGAGTTTTTGTAGTCCTGTATCGATATTCTGAGCTAGGGAGCGGGCTGGGCAACCATCGACGAGAATTTCCCCTTTGAAGAGTGCTTGCTTCATAGTCTTTCGACTGATTTTTTCTTGGGCTAATAAATTATCTAAACGCATACTGTGCCTATCTTATCATAAGTCGCTTGCTTTGAAAAGGCTTGACGTGAAAAGAAAAGCAGAGTGAAAACATTTACACTTGCTTGAATTATGTTATTTACTTGAAATTATGGTATAATCGTTCAGTTAGAAAATAAATTTTGAATATTATAGAGGAAATCATGACAAAATTAAGAGAAGATATCCGTAACATTGCGATTATCGCCCACGTTGACCACGGGAAAACAACCCTCGTTGACGAATTATTGAAACAATCAGAAACACTTGATGCACGTACTGAATTGGCAGAGCGTGCTATGGACTCAAACGATATTGAAAAAGAGCGTGGAATCACCATCCTTGCTAAAAATACTGCCGTTGCCTATAACGGAACTCGTATTAACATCATGGACACACCAGGACACGCGGACTTCGGTGGAGAAGTTGAGCGTATCATGAAAATGGTTGACGGTGTTGTCTTGGTCGTAGATGCCTACGAAGGAACAATGCCACAGACTCGTTTCGTATTGAAAAAAGCCTTGGAACAAGACCTTGTGCCAATCGTGGTTGTTAACAAAATCGACAAACCATCAGCTCGCCCAGCAGAAGTAGTGGACGAAGTATTGGAACTTTTCATCGAGCTTGGTGCAGATGATGACCAGCTTGACTTCCCAGTGGTGTATGCTTCAGCTATTAACGGAACTTCTTCGTTGTCAGATGATCCAGCTGACCAAGAAGCGACTATGGCACCAATCTTTGACACGATTATTGACCACATCCCAGCTCCAGTAGATAACTCAGATGAGCCTTTGCAGTTCCAAGTATCACTTTTGGACTACAATGACTTCGTTGGACGTATTGGTATCGGTCGTGTCTTCCGTGGTACAGTTAAGGTTGGGGACCAAGTTACCCTTTCTAAACTTGATGGCACAACTAAAAACTTCCGTGTTACAAAACTCTTCGGTTTCTTTGGTTTGGAACGTCGTGAAATCCAAGAAGCTAAAGCTGGTGACTTGATTGCTGTTTCAGGTATGGAAGACATCTTTGTCGGGGAAACCATTACTCCGACAGACGCAATCGAAGCTCTTCCAATCCTACATATCGATGAGCCAACTCTTCAAATGACTTTCTTGGTTAACAACTCACCATTTGCTGGTAAAGAAGGTAAATGGGTAACTTCTCGTAAGGTGGAAGAACGTTTGCAGGCCGAATTGCAAACAGACGTTTCCCTTCGTGTTGACCCAACTGATTCACCAGATAAATGGACAGTTTCAGGTCGTGGAGAATTGCACTTGTCAATCCTTATCGAAACAATGCGTCGTGAAGGTTATGAACTTCAAGTATCTCGTCCAGAAGTTATCGTAAAAGAAATCGACGGTGTTAAATGTGAACCATTTGAACGTGTTCAAATCGATACTCCAGAAGAATACCAAGGATCTGTTATCCAAAGCCTTTCTGAACGTAAAGGTGAAATGTTGGATATGATTTCAACTGGTAATGGTCAAACTCGTTTGGTCTTTCTTGTTCCAGCGCGTGGTTTGATTGGGTACTCAACTGAGTTCTTGTCAATGACTCGTGGTTACGGTATTATGAACCATACCTTCGACCAATACTTGCCATTGATTCCAGGTGAAATTGGTGGTCGTCACCGTGGTGCCCTTGTTTCTATCGATGCTGGTAAGGCTACAACTTACTCAATCATGTCTATCGAAGAACGTGGTACAATCTTTGTCAACCCAGGTACTGAAGTTTACGAAGGAATGATCATCGGTGAAAACTCTCGTGAAAATGACTTGACAGTTAACATCACTAAGGCAAAACAAATGACCAACGTTCGTTCAGCTACTAAGGACCAAACAGCTGTAATCAAGACGCCTCGTATCTTGACACTTGAAGAATCTCTTGAGTTCTTGAACGACGATGAGTACATGGAAGTAACGCCTGAGTCTATCCGTTTGCGTAAACAAATCCTTAACAAGGCAGAGCGTGAGAAAGCTAATAAGAAGAAAAAATCAGCTGAATAAGAGCTAGAAAGAGATAAAGATGGTTTATTTAATCATAGGAATCCTCTTATTACTACTCTATGTATTTGCGACACCACAAAGCATTAAAGGGACAGTCAATATCGTCCTTGTCGTCTTTGCTTTCGTAGCACTTTTGATTTTGCTGATGCTGTCTGTCCTGCAAATCTTTCAGCTACCGACAGAATTCTTTATCGCAATCGCCATGCTCTTCCTAGCATACTTTAGCTTGCGAGATATTACCCTCATGTCGGTCCATAAAAGTAAAAGAAGATAAAAGAGAGTTTCGGCTCTCTTTTTGCTTGTTAGAATGCCTAATCTGAGCATTTTCATTTAGAATTATTTCCATAAAAATGGTAAAATAGTAGGAGTAGAAATGGAGTTTGAGACATGAAAGTAATAGATCAATTTAGAAATAAGAAAGTCCTTGTTTTAGGTTTGGCCAAGTCTGGTGAATCTGCAGCTCGTTTGTTGGATAAGCTAGGTGCCATTGTGACGGTAAATGATGGGAAGCCTTTCGAAGACAATCCAGCTGCGCAAAGTTTGCTGGAAGAAGGGATCAAGGTTATCACAGGTGGCCATCCTTTGGAACTTTTGGATGAAGAGTTTGCCCTTATGGTGAAAAATCCAGGCATTCCCTACAGCAATCCTATGATTGAAAAGGCTTTGGCCAAGGGAATTCCAGTCTTGACTGAGGTGGAATTGGCTTACTTGATTTCAGAAGCGCCCATTATCGGTATCACAGGTTCAAATGGAAAAACAACCACAACGACTATGATTGGGGAAGTTTTGACTGCTGCTGGGCAACATGGTCTTTTATCAGGAAATATCGGCTATCCTGCCAGTCAGGTTGCTCAAACTGCGACAGACAAGGACACGCTTGTCATGGAACTTTCTTCCTTCCAACTCATGGGTGTGCAAGAATTCCATCCTGAGATTGCTGTTATTACCAATCTCATGCCAACTCATATCGACTACCACGGTTCTTTTGAGGAATATGTAGCAGCTAAGTGGAATATCCAGAACAAGATGACAGCAGCTGATTTCCTTGTCTTAAACTTTAACCAAGACTTGGCAAAAGAATTGGCTACCCAAACACAGGCTACTGTTGTTCCATTTTCAACACAGGAAAAGCTTGCTGGAGCTTATCTAGAAGATGGTAAACTCTACTTCCGTGGGGAAGTTGTCATGGCAGCTAGCGAAATCGGAGTTCCAGGTAGTCACAATGTGGAAAATACCCTTGCGACGATTGCTGTAGCCAAGCTTCGTGGTGTTGATAACCAAACCATCAAAGAAACTCTTTCAGCCTTTGGTGGTGTCAAACACCGTCTCCAATTTGTGGATGAAATCAAAGGTGTTAAGTTCTATAATGATAGTAAATCAACCAATATCTTGGCTACTCAAAAAGCCTTGTCAGGATTTGACAACAGCAAGGTCGTCTTGATTGCAGGTGGTTTGGATCGTGGCAATGAGTTTGACGAATTGGTTCCAGATATTACTGGACTCAAGAAGATGGTCATCCTTGGTCAGTCTGCAGAACGTGTCAAACGGGCAGCGGATAAGGCTGGTGTAGCTTATGTGAATGCGACTGATATTGCAGATGCGACCCGCAAGGCCTACGAGCTTGCGACTCAAGGAGACGTAGTCCTTCTCAGTCCTGCCAATGCTAGCTGGGATATGTATGCTAACTTTGAAGTACGTGGCGACCTCTTTATCGACACAGTAGCGGAGTTAAAGGAATAAGTATGAAAAAAATTGTCTTTACAGGTGGGGGGACGGTTGGACACGTGACCCTCAATCTTTTGTTAATGCCCAAGTTTATCGAAGATGGCTGGGAAGTCCACTATATCGGGGACAAGCGTGGTATTGAACACCAAGAAATCCTCAAGTCAGGTTTGGATGTCACCTTTCATTCCATTGCGACTGGAAAATTGCGTCGCTATTTCTCTTGGCAAAATATGATGGACGTCTTTAAAGTTGGCTGGGGGATTGTCCAATCTCTCTTTATCATGTTGCGACTTCGTCCACAGGCCCTTTTTTCAAAGGGAGGTTTTGTCTCTGTGCCGCCTGTTATCGCAGCGCGTGTGTCAGGAGTGCCTGTCTTTATTCACGAATCTGACCTGTCTATGGGCTTGGCCAATAAAATCGCCTATAAATTTGCGACTAAGATGTATTCAACCTTTGAACAAGCTTCAAGTTTGTCTAAGGTTGAGCATGTGGGAGCAGTGACCAAGGTTTCAGATCAAAAAAATCCAGAACCCGATGAATTGGTGGATATTCAAACCCACTTTAATCCCCAATTGCCAACTGTATTGTTTGTCGGTGGTTCAGCAGGCGCTCGTGTCTTTAACCAATTGGTGACAGACCATAAGAAAGAACTGACAGAGCGCTACAATATTATCAATCTAACTGGAGATTCTAGCCTGAACGAGTTGAGCCAAAATCTTTTTCGTGTTGACTATGTGACCAATCTCTATCAACCCTTGATGGAATTGGCTGATATTGTTGTGACAAGAGGTGGCGCCAATACGATTTTTGAGCTCTTGGCCATGGCAAAATTACATGTTATTGTGCCGCTTGGTCGTGAAGCTAGTCGTGGAGACCAGATTGAAAACGCAGCCTACTTTGTTAAGAAAGGCTATGCAGAAGAGCTTCAAGAAAGCGATTTGACCTTGGATAGTTTGGAAGAGAAGCTGTCTCACTTACTAAGCCACAAGGAAGACTACCAAGCTAAGATGAAGGCTTCTAAGGAATTGAAATCTCTAGCAGATTTTTATCAACTATTGAAAAACGATTTATCATAAGGAAAGTAAATGTCAAAAGATAAGAAAAATGAGGGCAAAGAAATCCTCGAAGAATTGAAAGAGTTATCAGAATGGCAGAAACGAAACCAAGAATATCTAAAAAAGAAGGCTGAAGAAGAGGCGGCCCTAGCTGAGGAGAAGAAAAAGGAAAGACAAGCTCGAATGGGAGAAGAATCTGAGAAGTCAGAGGACAAGGAGAGTGAAGCTGACCCAGAAGACTCAGAATCAGCCATGGAAGAGTCTGAAGAAAAAGTAGCATCCTCAGAGGGAGATAAAGAGGAAGAAGAGATAGAAGAATCAGGGGCTAAAGAGGGCGAGGAACAGGATAAAAAGCTTGCTAAAAAGGCTACAAAAGAAAAACCAGCCAAAGCAAAGATTCCTGGCCTCCATATCTTACGAGCCTTAACGATTTTATTTCCAAGTCTGCTTTTATTGATTGTCTCTGTTTACTTACTCAGTCCTTATGCGACTATGAAGGATATCCGTGTTGAGGGAACGGTGCAAACTACAGCTGATGATATTCGACAGGCTTCAGGCATTCAGGATTCGGATTATACGATTAACCTTCTGCTAGACAAGGCAAAATATGAAGAGCAGATCAAGTCTAACTATTGGGTTGAATCAGCTCAACTTGTCTATCAATTTCCAACCAAGTTTACTATCAAGGTCAAGGAATATGATATTGTTGCCTACTATGTTTCTGGTGAAAATCATTATCCTATTCTTTCCAGTGGTCAGCTTGAGACCAGTGCTGTGAGCTTGGTCAGTCTACCAGAAACTTATTTGTCAGTTCTCTTTAATGATAGTGAACAAATCAAGGCTTTTGTCTCAGAACTTTCTCAAATTAGCCCAGAACTCAAGGCTGCTATCCAAAAGGTGGAGCTAGCCCCAAGCAAGGTGACTTCCGATTTAATTCGATTGACCATGTATGATACAGATGAAGTCTTGGTTCCCCTGTCTGAAATGAGCAAGAAATTACCTTACTACAGTAAGATTAAGCCTCAATTGTCAGAACCGAGTGTGATTGACATGGAAGCTGGAATTTACAGTTACACTGTAGCGGATAAATTAATTATGGAGGCAGAAGAAAAAGCTAAAAAAGAGGCCGAAGAAGCTGAGAAGAAACAGAAAGACGAAGAGAAGAAAAGGCTAGAAGAACAGCAGAATAAATTGGAAGAAGAGAAGAAAAAGCTGGAGGAAGAAAGCAATCGAAATCAAACGCCCCAGCGTTCACCGCGTCGCTAGGTTTACCTTTTTTCTCATAGTACTTTAGTGACTAGTTTTTACTTGACAAGTGCTAGTAGAAATAATAGAATAGTAAAAAACCTTTAAAGCAGTCCAGAGAGGCAGCTAAGGTTAGACGATGAAAGGGTGGAGACTACCCATTTTTCGTGGAACCTTGCTGTTGGCAGGTTCCTTTTTTCGTGTCTTCTGTTGGCCAGACTCTCTCACTAGCAAAGGTAAAAGGAGAAACCTATGCGAGAACATCGTCCAGTCATTGCTCTTGATTTTCCTAGTTTTGAGGCAGTCAAGGAATTCTTAGCTCTTTTTCCAGAGGAAGAAAGCCTTTATCTCAAGGTAGGGATGGAGCTTTATTATGCAACGGGACCTGAGATTATTTCCTATTTAAAAAACTTGGGACATAGCGTCTTTCTTGATCTCAAACTTCATGACATTCCCAATACAGTCAAATCAGCCATGAAGGTCCTGTCTCAGCTTGGTGTGGATATGACCAATGTTCATGCGGCTGGGGGTGTAGAGATGATGAAGGCTGCGCGTGAAGGTCTTGGAAACCAAGCCAAATTGATTGCAGTGACTCAGCTCACATCAACCTCAGAAGCTCAGATGCAGGAGTTTCAAAATATCCAAACCAGCCTGCAAGAGTCTGTGATTCATTATGCTAAGAAGACAGCTGAAGCGGGTTTGGATGGTGTCGTTTGCTCGGCTCAGGAAGTGCAAGTCATCAAGCAGGCTACCAATCCAGATTTTATCTGTCTGACACCGGGCATTCGTCCACAGGGAGCTGCTGTTGGTGATCAAAAACGCGTGATGACACCTGCTGATGCCTATCAAATCGGTAGTGACTATATCGTAGTGGGACGTCCCATTACCCAAGCTGAGGCTCCTGTTGCAGCTTATTATGCTATCAAGGATGAATGGACACAGGACTGGAATTAAAGAACTAGATTAGAAAAATAAAAGGAGAATACCATGACACTTGCTAAAGATATCGCTAGCCACCTCTTGAAAATTCAAGCCGTTTACCTCAAACCAGAGGAGCCTTTCACTTGGGCATCTGGTATTAAGTCACCGATTTATACTGATAATCGTGTGACACTAGCCTATCCAGAAACTCGTACCCTAATTGAAAATGGCTTTGTGGAAGCTATTAAAGAAGCCTTTCCTGAGGTTGAGGTGATTGCAGGAACTGCAACAGCAGGGATTCCACACGGAGCTATTATTGCTGATAAGATGGACCTTCCTTTTGCCTACATCCGTAGCAAACCAAAAGACCACGGTGCTGGTAATCAAATCGAAGGCCGAGTAGCTCAAGGTCAAAAAATGGTAGTGGTTGAAGACCTGATTTCAACAGGTGGTTCTGTTCTCGAGGCCGTGGCAGCAGCCAAGCGAGAAGGAGCAGAGGTTCTCGGTGTTGTAGCGATTTTCAGCTACCAATTGCCAAAAGCAGACAAAAACTTTGCAGATGCGGGTGTTAAGCTGGTGACGCTTTCTAACTACAGTGAACTCATTCACTTAGCCCAAGAAGAAGGATATATCACACCAGAAGGATTGGATCTCCTAAAACGCTTTAAAGAAGACCAAGAAAATTGGCAAAATGTTTAGAGCATAGAAAAATCAGGTAGTCGCTAGGATTACCTGATTTCTTTTTGTGATTTCATTAAGTATTAGTCGACTTTTCCACCTTCAACAACCAGGTCATCTACTTTAGCAGCGTCACCATAGGTTGGGTGAAGTGTTTTTTCATAGGCCTTGTGGAAGAAGTTTTCCTTACCTAATTTTTCAATATCTTTATTGATGAAGTCTAGCAATTCTTGGTTGCCTTTTTGAACTGCTGCCGCAATGGTATCTGGATTACCAAGAGAAGTAATTCCTACTTCAAATCCTTTATTTTCAAGCGCCCAAGCTAGAACTTCCGTATTGTCAGTAGAGAAGGCATCTCCACGTCCGTCAAGAAGGGCTTGGTAAGAGTCACTGTATTGGTCGTATTTTTGGAGTTTGATTTCTGGATGATTCTTTTCAAAATAAGTCTCAGCAGTCGTTCCTTTTGTAACAATTAAGGTTTTACCTTCAAGTTGTTTGACGTCTGTAATGAGACCAGTCTTAGGTGATACGACACCCAGAGAAACTTTCATATATGGAAGGGCAAAGTCAACTTGTTTCTTACGTTCGTCAGTTACTGTAAAGTTGGCAAGGGTAATATCCACCTTGTTTGAAATCAAGTATTCCGCACGGTTGGCAGCATCAACTGAAACGTATTTAACCTTGACACCAAGGTCTTGAGCCAGTTGGTTCCCAAGCTCAATATCGTAACCTTTGTAAGAACCATCATTGTCAACGTAACCAAAAGGTTTCTTATCTCCAAATACGGCGATTCGCAGTTCACCGCTTTTTTTGATTTCATCGATTGTGCGAGCCTTGGCCGTCGTTTTTCCAGATGAGGAACCTGAGCTACAAGCTGTGACAAAGATAAGGGCAAAGGCAAGTGCCAAAACAGTTAAGAGTGGTTTGAATAGTTTCATAAGAATCTCCTTTATAGATATGAGCCAAATTGGCTAAAGTCAAAGACGTTTAAAAATTCTTGTGCTCGTTTGGTTTGTGGATTTGTGAAGAATTCTTGAGCAGTTCCTTCTTCAGCAATCTTCCCTTGGTCAAGGAAGATGATGCGATCGGCAATTGCTTGGGTAAACTGCATTTCATGGGTTACCAGAATCATGGTACGGCCTTCTTGAGCCAAATCATTGATAAGTTCCAGCACCTCACGCACCATTTCTGGATCCAGCGAAGCAGTCACTTCGTCAAAGAGGATAATTTCTGGATGCATGAGCAGGGCACGGACAATTGCAACCCGTTGCTTTTGTCCACCAGATAACTGGCGAGCAAAGCTATGTTGTTTATCTAGTAAACCGACTCGTTCTAGTAGTTTCAAAGCTTCTTCAGTGACTTCTTTCTTGTCTCTCCCTTGAGCCTTGATAGGGCCTAGGATGAGGTTTTGAAGGACATCCAAGTGAGGGAAGAGTTCATAACTTTGAAAGACCATGCCAATCTTTTGGCGAACTAGGTGAAAATCTTTTTTATTTTCAACGATAGACTGACCATCCAGCAGGATATCTCCACCTTGAATACTTTCTAAGCCATTGAGGCAACGAAGGAGGGTACTTTTCCCACAACCAGATGGCCCTAGGATGACGACAACTTCCCCTTTATTGATTTGTAGAGATAGACCTTGGAGGATGGGATTGTCTCCGAAGGATTTTTTTAGTTCCTTGATTTCTAAGATAGTTTCAGACATTTAGTTCCTCCAATGTTTTTCTAGGTGAGTGGATAGTTTGGAAATAGGAAAGCAGACTGCGAAATACAAGACAAGAATGGTTCCATAAATCCAGAAGGAAGCGGTTGGGATGGTCAGGCGATTGCTATCGATGATTTGCTGTCCAACCTTGGTCACTTCAACTACCCCAATCAAGACAACCAAGGAAGTGGTTTTGATCATCCGAGTGACAAGGTTAATGGCTTGTGGAAGCAATCTTCTCAAGACCTGTGGGATGATGATGTGGTAGTAAAGTTGAACATTGGTCAAGCCGAGCGCCTGTCCACTTTCAAACTGATGCTTAGAGAGGGAAGTGATAGCTCCACGTACCAAGTCTCCCATTTCAGCTGTTCCCCAGAGGGTAAAAACGATAATAGCAGAAGTTTCACCTGAGATATTAATATTAAAGTTTCGAGCCAGGCCAAAGTAAACGATAAAAAGTAGCACCAACTGGGGCATGATACGGATGAATTCCAGATAAAATCGTGTCAAAAATCGTACGATTTTAGAATGGGAGGTCATGATGATTCCCATGACTGTTCCGAACATCATGGATAAGAGGACAGACAGGATGGATATTCCAATCGTAACGCCCAGTCCCTGTACGATTCTCAAGAGATTATTTCCCTGAAAGAGTACTTGGATTCCCGAATACTGCATGGCGGAGCCTCCTTTCTATCCAGCTAAAGACCAGTGAGATAGGTAGCAGCATGATCAGGTAAGCAATTACCAACATAGCCAGCGCAATATCTGTCTCATAGTAGAGCCCAATCAAGTCCTTGGCGACGTACATGAGATCGGCCAAAGCCACTGCTGAGAAAACAGAGGTTTCCTTGATGAGGAAAATGACATTGGCACTAAAAGACGGTAGGGCAACTGCTGTTGCTTGCGGCAGAACCACATAGCGAAAAACCTGAAATGGAGTAAGCCCGATGGCTAAACCAATTTCATGCTGGGTTTGACTGACAGCTTCTAGTCCACTTCGGAAGGATTCCGCCATGTAGGAACCACCTAAAAAGACCAGTCCTAAAGTGGCACAGACTTCCGAAGATAGCACAATCCCTATTCGGGGAAGTCCGAAATAGAGAAAGAAGAGTTGAATCAAAAGGGGCGTGTTGCGTGACAATTCAATGTAGGCTGTCGCTACTTGCGCCAAAACAGGGATTCGATAATGTCGGATGATACTAACGATTAAACCGAGCAGAAAGGATCCCAGAATCCCCCAAAATGCAATATGTAAGGTCAGAAGAAATGCCTTTTGATATAGTGGTAGATATTGTTCAACAATGGACCAATCCAAAACTAGAACCTCCCATCTAGAAATAATACAGTTATTGTAGCACTTAAAATCTTCTTTGGATAATATCTATTTTTTATTGACCTTATAAGGATTTTTTATCATAGAAATAAAATTTCTGAAATTTCCAAACAAAATATTTGAAAAATTTTGAAAAAAGAGTTAAAATATCTTTGTAATATACAAAGTAAACGCTTACTTATTAAGGAGGGCATTTTATGTCATACAAAACAAGCAATGCAGAAGGTCCTGTAGATTTCATCAATACCTATGATTTGGAGCCAATGGCGCAACAAGTTATTCCTAAAGCAGCATTTGGCTATATCGCTAGTGGAGCAGAAGATACTTTCACTTTAAGAGAGAATATCCGCGCCTTTAACCACAAACTCATCGTTCCGCATACGCTTTGTGGTGTTGAAAATCCAAGTACAGAGATTGAATTTGCAGGTGAAAAATTGTCTTCACCAATCATTATGGCGCCTGTTGCGGCCCATAAATTGGCAAACGAACAGGGTGAAGTGGCGACTGCGCGTGGTGTGCATGAGTTCGGTTCGCTTTATACAACTAGCTCTTACTCTACTGTAGATCTTCCAGAAATTACAGAAGCCCTTCAAGGGACACCTCACTGGTTCCAATTTTACTTTAGTAAAGATGATGGAATTAACCGCCATATCATGGACCGTGTGAAGGCTGAAGGGTATAAAGCGATTGTCTTGACGGCAGATGCGACTGTAGGAGGCAATCGTGAGGTGGACAAGCGTAATGGTTTTGTCTTCCCAGTTGGTATGCCGATTGTTGAGGAATATCTGCCAGAAGGTGCTGGAAAATCAATGGACTTTGTTTACAAATCAGCTAAACAACGCTTGTCTCCACGTGATGTAGAATTTATCGCTGAATACTCAGGACTTCCTGTGTATGTCAAAGGACCACAATGCCGTGAGGACGTTGAACGTTCGCTTGCTGCGGGAGCTTCTGGTATCTGGGTAACCAACCACGGTGGTCGCCAAATCGACGGTGGACCAGCTGCCTTTGACTCACTTCAAGAAGTAGCAGAAGCAGTTGACAAACGTGTACCAATCGTCTTTGACTCTGGTGTTCGTCGTGGTCAACACGTCTTTAAAGCCTTGGCCTCAGGAGCAGACTTGGTAGCTATTGGTCGCCCTGTTATCTATGGCTTGGCTCTCGGTGGTAGTGTCGGTGTACGTCAAGTCTTTGAACACTTGAATGCAGAATTGAAGACAGTCATGCAATTGTCTGGAACTCAGACCATTGAAGATGTCAAACATTTCAAACTCCGTCACAACCCATATAACCCAACCTTCCCAGTTGACCCTCGTGACTTAAAATTGTATTAATAAAACAGCTTGCCTCCACTGAATGTGGAGGTTTTTCTTCGTCTATAGGAAGAATAAATCGCTATTTAAAACTATATAAATATATTTTTCAGTCAAATATCTTGCTAGGGCTTTCATTTTTTGCTATACTGGTGCAGTAATTAAATAATAAAGACATTTGGGGTGCTTTAGGCTGAGATGATACCCATTGAACCTGATACAGTTAAGACTGGCGAAGGGAAATGTGAAATGTTTTTTCGTATGTCGAAATGAACGGTCTAATCTTGTAAGCTAAACTCCAGTTCCTATATGTAATTGGAGTTTTTTGTTCATTAATAGCTGACAGCTTTGAGGCCAAGCGTTTAGGTAGCTCTTCTTGAAGCCCTTGATTTTCTTTAAAAAAGTCAAGTAAAACTAGGATTTTCTTGGTGTTTTGTTGATTACGAACGAGTAAAGAGAGGAAAAATAAATATGGAAACACAAGACTATGCATTTGAGCCAGGTTTGACTGTCGGAGAATTATTAAAAAGCAGTCAGAAGGATTGGCAGGCTGCAATCAATCACCGTTTTGTTCAGGAACTTTTTGCGGGGACAATTGAGAATAAGGTCTTAAAAGACTACCTAATTCAAGATTATCACTTCTTTGATGCTTTCTTATCCATGCTGGGCGCCTGTGTAGCCCACGCAGACCAGCTTGAATCCAAGCTTCGTTTTGCCAAGCAACTAGGCTTTCTTGAAGCAGACGAAGATGGTTATTTCCAAAAGGCTTTCAAAGAGTTAAAAGTATCTGAGAATGACTATCTAGAAGCGGACTTGCACCCTGTAACAAAAGCCTTTCAGGATCTTATGTATTCGGCAGTGGCTTCATCAGACTATGCTCATCTTTTGGTCATGTTGGTCATTGCAGAAGGTCTCTATTTAGACTGGGGTTCTAAAGATTTGGCTCTACCTGAATCCTATATTCATTCGGAATGGATCAATCTCCACAGAGGTTCTTTCTTTACAGAGTGGGTTCAATTTCTGGTTGATGAACTCAATCGTGTCGGAAAAGATCGAGAAGATTTGACAGAACTTCAGGAACGCTGGAATCAAGCGGTTGGTTTGGAATTAGCCTTTTTTGATATTGGCTATGACGCCTAGAGAAAGTTTAGGATATTTACAAATTTGATGAGGTAATTCTCTTCGAAAATCAAATTCAAACCACGTCAGCTTCACCTTGCCGTACTCAAGTACAGCCTGCGGCTAGCTTCCTAGTTTGCTCTTTGATTTTCATTGAGCATAAATCATTCAATGTAACTGAAAAATTTCTTAACGAAAGATAGAGATAAATCGAAATCAGTAGATCGTATAAAGTGAAAAAGGAAGGATTTCAATATGACAAGTTTAAAATTATTAAAAGAAAAAACACCTTTGGTCATTTGCATAACCAATGATGTAGTAAAAAATTTCACAGCAAATGGATTAGTAGCACTGGGTGCATCACCAGCCATGAGTGAGTTTCCTGCAGATTTAGAGGATTTGTTAAAGTATGCTGGTGGTTTATTAATAAACATAGGAACATTGACAGATGAAAATTGGAAATTATACCAAGCTGCTCTGAAAATTGCAGAGAAATATAATGTCCCAGCAGTTTTAGATCCTGTAGCTTGTGGAGCAGGATCTTATAGAAAAAAAGTATCCGAAGATTTAATAAATAATTACAAGCTCGCAGCGATTAGGGGAAATGCTGGCGAGATTGCCTCTTTAGTAGGAATAAATGTGGCATCTAAAGGAGTAGATAGTGCAGGTGTAGATAATATTGACGAAATTGCTCTAGCAGCAAATGAGAAGTTCAATATTCCTATAATAGTAACAGGTGAAGTGGATGCTATTGCGGTAAATGGAGAAGTGGTAACGATTCATAATGGTAGTGCCATGATGCCAAAAGTTATTGGGACAGGATGCTTATTAGGTGCTGTAGTAGCAAGCTTTATCGGACTTGAAAAAGGTCAAGAATTGAAATCACTAGAAACAGCAATGTTGGTTTACAATATCGCTGGAGAAATGGCAGAAAAACGTCCAAATGGACATCTTCCTGGAACATTTAAAGTTGAATTTATAAATGCTTTATATGAGATTACAGATGAAGATGTAAAGGAATTCAAAAGAGTGAAGTAAGATGTTTCATAAAGAATTACTAAAACTATATTTTATTTGTGGAACGACTACTTGCAAAGGAAAAGATTTATATACAGTCGTTGAGGAAGCTTTAAAAGGTGGTATAACCTTATTTCAATTCCGTGAAAAAGGTGAGGGAGCCCTGGAAGGTAAAGAAAAAGTGAAATTAGCAATTAAACTACAGGATCTTTGTAAAAAATACAATGTGCCGTTTATTGTTAATGATGATATAGATTTGGCAATGGAAATTGACGCTGATGGCGTACATGTAGGTCAAGACGATCTTGGAGTTGATGAAATTAGAAAATTGATGCCAGATAAAATAATTGGTCTTTCTATAAAAAACGAGGAAGAATTTCAACAATCAAAAGTTGAATATGTAGATTATGTTGGTGTTGGTCCTGTATTTGATACCCAGTCAAAGGATGATGCTGGTGGTGCTATAGGTTATGAAGGTCTTAAATTAATGAGAAAACTATTGCCACAAATGCCCTTAGTTGCAATTGGTGGGATACAGACGCAACATATTAAAGACATTATGAAGACCAATATGGATGGTGTTTCAATCATTTCAGCAATATCGTATTCAAAAAATATAGAAAAAACTGTTCGGGAAATGAGTGAACAATAGCTATCAATTTTTCCTTGTATTCTGATGGAGTAGGATTTTCTTTTTTCTAAAAAGCTATGCCCAGATTTAGCTCAAATGGCTAATCTATCAAACAAGACATTTGTTTTTTGCAAACGAAAGACTTACTATCTTTGTGAGTGCAAGGCTGTATTTCCAGTTCAATTTCTTGAACTAGAATAAATCATTTGTTAAAATAATTATATAATTAAATAATAAAGACATTTGGGGTGCTTTAGGCTGAGATGATACCCATTGAACCTGATACAGTTAAGACTGTCGAAGGGAAATGTGAAACGTTTTTTTCGTATGTCGAAATGAACGGTCTAATCTTGTAAGCTGAACTCTAATTCTTGATTGTAATTAGAGTTTTTTTCTTTTACGAAACTGGATGAAGGTGATACAAAGCATTTAGGTAGGTCTCCTTGAATGCCCCACTTTTCTTTAAAAAAAGGAGTTTTTTATGTTGAAAAAATGGCAATTAAAAGATGTTATCTTACTTGCTTTCTTGTCTATCTTTTTTGGTGGCGTTTTTGTGGGTTCAGGTTATCTGTTTGATATCCTCACTCTGATTTTAGCCCCTCTTGGCTTGCAGGCCTTTGCCAATGAAATCCTCTTTGGTCTCTGGTGTATGGCTGCGCCTATTGCGGCCATCTTTGTTCCAAGAGTAGGAAGTGCAACGATTGGTGAAGTGCTAGCTGCGCTTGCTGAAGTCCTTTATGGTAGCCAATTCGGTCTAGGTGCCCTTTTGTCTGGCTTGGTTCAAGGTTTGGGAAGTGAACTTGGTTTTATCGTAACCAAGAATCGCTATGAAAGTTGGCTCTCTCTAACTGCCAATAGTATTGGGATTACGCTTGTTAGCTTTGTCTATGAATACATTAAATTAGGTTACTACGCCTTTTCAGTGCCTTTTGTACTTTCCTTGCTAGTGGTACGTTTTATTTCCGTCTTTTTCTTCTGTACTATCTTGGTTCGTGCTATTGTCAAACTCTATCATCAGTTTGCAACTGGAGGAAAAGCATAGATGGGGCTGGAATTACGGGAGATTCAGTCCCCAATTTTTTCAGAACCGATTGATTTTACTTTTCATGCGCAAGCCTTTACCTTGTTAGTTGGGAGTAGTGGATCTGGAAAATCTAGTCTCTTTCAAATGATTGCCCAAGTCAGTTCTCTTCCCTATAGCGGTCAAGTCCTGATAAATGGGAGCGAGGTCAGTCAGCTTTCTATCATCGAACGTGTCCAGACGGTTGGTATTCTATTTCAAAATCCCAATCATCAATTTACCATGGAGAACTTGTTTGAGGAGCTGGTTTTTACCCTAGAGAATATCGGCCATCCCGTTCAGGAAATTGATTCAAAAATAGCAGAGGTAGTCCAGCAATGTCGCTGCAAGGCAATCTTGCACCGTCCCATTCATCACTTATCAGGTGGGGAAAAGCAAAAGGCTGCACTGGCAGTTCTCTTTGCTATGAATCCTAGGGTCTATCTCTTGGATGAGCCCTTCGCTTCCATTGACCGCAAGAGCAGGATAGAGATCTTGGAGATTCTAAAAGAATTGGCCTCTAATGGTAAGACAGTTATTTTGTGTGACCATGATTTAACAGACTATGAATCCTATATAGACCGTATGGTGGAGCTAAGAGATGGACAACTAAGGGAAGTGTTTCAAATCCCTACCTCTGAGATGACACAGGTTGCTTCAAAGGAAGTTGCTTCTAGCCCAAAACTATTCCATATGGAGCGTGTGACTTGTGAGCTGGATAAGCGTCCCCTCTTTTCAATTGCGGATTTTACATTCTATCAAGGAATTTCCTGTATCTTGGGTGACAATGGTGTCGGGAAATCAACCCTCTTTCGCTCCATTCTTCAATTTCAAAAGTATAAGGGGCGCATTACTTGGAAGGGTTCGGTTCTAAAAAAGAAAAAGAGTTTGTATCATGACCTGACGGGTGTTGTTCAGGAAGCTGAGAAACAGTTTATCAGAGTTAGTCTGCGAGAGGAACTTCAATTAGACGGACCTGATTCTGAAAGAAATCAGCGTATTCTCCAAGCTTTACGGTATTTTGATCTGGAGCGGGTGCTTGATAAGAGTCCCTATCAATTAAGTGGTGGTCAGCAAAAGATTCTTCAGCTCTTGACCATCTTGACCAGCAAGGCTTCTGTGATTTTACTAGATGAACCTTTTGCAGGTTTGGATGATAGAGCTTGCCATTATTTTTGTCAGTGGATTGTGGAGGACAGAAATCAAGGAAGAAGTTTTCTGATCATTAGCCATCGTTTAGATCCTTTGATCTCTGTGGTTGATTATTGGATTGAGATGACTAGTCAGGGGCTCAGTCATGTGAAAGAAGTGACAATTACCCAACTACTCACATCTCAGAGTAGCAATACCCAAGGGGAGGTGAAGTAGTATGGTCAAAGTAGCAACCCAGACACCGATTATCGGTCTCTTCTTGCTGATTTTATCCTTGGAAACATCTTTCATTCCTTCGATTCCTCTTAATCTCTCGGTAGTTGCATTTTGTATTCTCTTTATGCTCTATTACCGTCGATTTAAGATGTTGGCTTGGATGATTCTACTCGCCATTTTGCCATCTTTGGCCAACTACTGGGCAGTTCAGTTACATGGAGATGCTTCGCAGGCAGTTATGCTTGGAACGAGGGCCTTTGTGACAGTTTGTATAGGCCTTGTCTTTGTTTCCTCTATTTCCCTAAAAGAGCTTCTCTTGTACTTGACTCAAAAGGGGCTATCACGTTCTTGGGCCTATGCCTTGATTGTGGTATTCAATTCCTTCCCCCTCATTCAGCAAGAAATTAAGTCTCTCAAAGAAGCTTGCCTATTACGTGGTCAAGAACTGCATTTTTGGTCGCCCTTGATTTACAGCAAGGTTTTGATGACGGTCTTTAGATGGCGCCATCTTTACCTGAGAGCTCTATCTGCGCACGGATATGACGAACATGCACAGTTGAAGAATAGCTATAGGACTTTTAATATTCCTAAAAAAACAACATTAATCTACCTGCTTTTCTTTTTATTGCTTCAGACCAGTCTATTTTTATAAAGGAGTTATTATGGAATTTACAGATATTGCGATGGAATTATCCAAGGAAGCTTGGCAGACTTCTTTTCATCATCCCTTTATTTTACAATTACAAGAGGGAGATTTAGACCCTGCGATTTTCCGCTATTACCTGATTCAGGATGCTTACTATCTGAAGGCCTTCTCAGAAATCTATCACCTTTTGGCTGATAAGACTTCGAATCAAGAGATGAAAAGACTCTTGAAACAAAATGCTCAGAGTCTAGTGGAGGGTGAGTTATTTATCCGCCAACAATTTTTCAAGGAATTGGAAATCAGTGATCAGGAAATGGAGCAACATCCAATCGCTCCCGCCTGCTATCATTACATTTCTCACATTTATCGGCAATTTGCAGAGCCAAATTTGAGCATTGCCTTTGCAAGTTTGCTGCCTTGTCCTTGGTTATACCATGATATAGGCAAATCACTTAATCTTAAACCATCACCAAATCCTCTCTACCAACAATGGATTGAAACCTATATTACGGATGAGTTGGAGCAGCAGATCAGAGAGGAGGGAGCATTGGTCAATCAACTCTATCGAGAAAGTGACGAGACAGACAAGAAAAAAATGCTAGAAGCCTTCCGCATTAGTGTTCATATGGAAGCCAAGTTTTGGGAAATGGCTTACCAACATCAGACATGGAAGAGCGATTTACAGTCTTTAGAAAAAGGGGAATAATAGAAACATGAGAAAGCACCAATTACAGGTTCACAAATTAACCATTTTATCCATGATGATTGCCCTTGATGTAGTCCTTACGCCTATCTTTCGAATTGAGGGAATGGCACCGATGTCCAGTGTAGTCAATATTCTAGCAGGAATCATGATGGGACCTGTTTATGCCTTGGCTATGGCTACAGTGACAGCCTTTATTCGTATGACGACTCAAGGAATTCCGCCTTTAGCTCTCACAGGAGCGACTTTTGGAGCCCTCCTTGCAGGACTCTTTTATAAGTACGGTCGAAAATTTTACTTTTCTGCCTTGGGAGAAATTTTGGGAACAGGTGTTATTGGTTCTATTGTTTCCTATCCTGTTATGGTACTCTTTACAGGATCAGCTGCTAAGCTTAGCTGGTTTATCTACACGCCTCGATTTTTCGGAGCAACCTTGATTGGTACAGCGATTTCCTTTATTGCCTTTCGATTTTTAATCAAGCAGGAATTCTTTAAAAAAGTGCAGGGATATTTCTTTGCTGAAGGGATAGACTGATGCTGGAATTATCAAATCCTTTTCCTCTGGGAACGACTTCCCTCATTCACTGCATTACCAATGAGATTTCCTGTGAAATGCTAGCAAATGGGATTTTGGCTCTAGGATGCAAACCAGTTATGGCAGATGATCCCCGTGAGGTTCTTGATTTTACTAAGCAAAGCCAGGCACTTTTCATCAATTTGGGGCATTTGTCTGCTGAGAAGGAAAAAGCAATCCGTATGGCAGCTTCGTATGCAAACCAATCTTCTCTCCCGATGGTAGTAGATGCGGTTGGCGTAACAGCGTCGCCCATTCGTAAGAGCTTAGTTAAAGACCTTTTAGACTATAGACCTACGATCCTTAAAGGAAACATGTCGGAAATTCGAAGTCTTGTCGGCTTAAAACACCACGGCGTTGGGGTCGATGCGAGTGCTAAAGATCAAGAAACTGAGGATTTACTTCAAGTCTTGAAAGACTGGTGTCAGACCTATCCAGGTATATCATTCTTAGTCACAGGCCCCAAGGATCTCATCGTTTCAGAGAATCAGGTTGCTGTACTGGGAAATGGATGTGCAGAATTAGACTGGATAACAGGGACAGGAGACTTGGTTGGAGCTTTAACAGCTGTTTTTCTCAGCCAAGGAAAGACTGGATTTGAAGCTTCCTGCTTAGCGGTCTCTTATCTCAATATCTCTGCTGAGAGAATAGTTGTCCAAGGAATGGGATTGGAAGAATTTCGCTACCAAGTGCTCAATCAGCTTTCGCTCCTCAAAAGAGATGAAAACTGGCTAGATGCCATCAAAGGAGAGGTTTATGAATAGAGAGGTACTTAGACTGTATCTGGTAACCAATCGCTACCAAGATTCCTTGGAAAGTTTTCTTGAAAAGGTTGAGACGGCCTGCCGTGCAGGTGTCACCCTAGTCCAATTACGAGAAAAAACTCTCACAACTAATCAATATTATCAACTGGCAAAAGAAGTCAAGGAAATAACAGATGCCTACAATATACCCTTGATCATCGATGATCGTTTGGATGTCTGTCTTGCAGTTGATGCTGCAGGTCTGCATATCGGAGACGATGAACTACCCGTTTCGGTTGCCAGACAAGTCTTGGGACCTGAAAAAATCGTCGGTGTCACAGCTAAAACGGTAAAAAGAGCCCTCGAGGCAGAAGAAGGGGGAGCAGATTACTTGGGGACAGGAGCCATTTTTCCGACAACCACCAAGGAAAATGCACCCATCACCTTGATTTCAACCTTGAAAACAATTTGCCAAAGGGTCGCCATTCCAGTAGTTGCTATCGGAGGCTTGACGTCAGAGAACATTGACCAGCTTGTTGGCACTGGCATAGCTGGAGTAGCAGTCGTACGTGATTTGATGCAGGCAGAAGATATTGAGGCAAAAACGCAAGACTTTTTGACAAAGTTGGATGATATTATTTTCTAATGAATACTCAATGAAAATCAAAGAGCAAACTAGGAAGCTAGTCGCAGCTTGCTCAAAACACAACTTTGAGATTGCAGATAAAACTGACGTAGTTTGAAGAAGTATAAAAACTCTCTAATTCCCTTAAAGTGGGAACTAGAGAGTTTTTTTAATCTTTAAAGCTTGTATGGTTGACTGGGCCAGAACCATGACCGAGTTGAGGGGCGTCTTGGATGGCTTTCGTGATAAAGGCCTTGGCTTTATCGACTGCTTGATAGAGGGTTTTCCCCTTGGCTAGTTCAGCCGTAATCACTGCAGCAAAGGTACATCCAGTACCATGGGTGTGACAGGTTTGAATTCGTGGGCTTTCCCAGACAAATTGCTCATCCTTGGTAAAGAGGAAATCCTTGGCACCGCCTTCGAGATGTCCACCTTTGATGACCACAGACTGAGGACCAAATTCTTTTAAAATCAGGCGACCAGCACGCTGCATGTCTTCGGGATCATGGATTGAAAAACCAACAATTTCTTCTGCCTCAGGAAGATTGGGTGTGATAATGCTTGCAAGGGGAAGCAGGTTTGTTTTTAGGTAGGTTCTGGCACTAGTATCAATCAGGGTGTCACCACTCGTAGCGACCATAACAGGGTCAAGGACGTAGGGACAATCCAGCTTTTTAAGATAGGGCTGGATGATTTCCATAATTTCAGTAGTTGCCAACATCCCAGTTTTTACAGCCTGAGGCTTGATATCTGAAAAGACACTGTCCAATTGGGCTTTCAACATTTGAGGAGAAACGTGCTCGATTAGCTGAACGCCTCTGGTATTTTGAGCGACAAGACTGGTCACAACGGCCATTCCATAGACATTTCTAGCTTGGAACGACTTTAAATCAGCCATAATACCAGCACCACCGCTAGGGTCAGTACCAGCAATGGTCAAAGCAACGGGTAAATAAGTCATCTAAAACCTCCCAACCAACTGAAGTTTGTATTCTTAAGAATAAGCTGGTCTGTTTTAGAAAGGCAATAGAAGACTGCTAGTCCCCATTATCATTTCCACTTCCATCAGCTAGCATGACCTAGATTGAGTCAAAGGGTCTAACAGTTGTTAATCTCAGCTTTACGCACCCCTAGTGGTTGTTTTCTTTTTTCTTTAGTATAGCATATTTTTATAGTTTATATAGTAAGATTTGACTGAAAATTGTTTTTCAAATGATTAAAATTCTATTTTTCAAAGAAAAGATTAATTTAATAGTTGACAAATGTAGATTTTAGAAGTATACTAATAACTGTAATTGACAAATGTAGATTTTAGGAGGTGTGATTATGCAGATTTCAGATGCAGAATGGCAGGTCATGAAGATTATTTGGATGCAAGGAAAGCAGACCAGTACGGATTTGATCAGGGTTCTGGCGGAGCGGTTCGACTGGTCCAAGTCAACCATTCAAACTCTTTTGGCTCGTTTGGTTGAGAAAGAGTGTCTGACAAGGAAAAAAGAAGGCAAGTTCTTTGTCTATTCAGCCCTTTTAACTTTGGAGCAAAGTCGGGATTTACTTGTCCAAGATATCAAGGACAAGGTTTGTTCTCGTAGGATTAAGAACTTGTTGGCTGATTTGATTGCTGAATGTGATTTTACTCAGGCTGATTTGGAAGACTTGGAAGCTGTGATTTCTGAGAAGAAATCAAGCGCTGTAACAGAAGTGAAATGTAATTGTATGTAAAGGAGACGTCATGTTGAATATTATTGTAACCATTATTTGTATTGCCCTTATCGCGTTTATCTTGTTTTGGTTTTTCAAAAAGCCTGAAAAATCTGGACAAAAGGCCCAGCAAAAAAAGGGCTACCAAGAGATTCGAGTGGAAGTCATGGGAGGCTATACGCCTGAGTTGATTATCCTCAAAAAATCAGTGCCAGCCCGCATTGTCTTTGACCGTAAAGACCCTTCACCCTGTCTGGATCAAATTGTTTTTCCAGACTTTGGTGTTCATGCGGACCTGCCAATGGGGGAAGAGTATGTAGTGGAAATCACGCCTGAGCAGGCTGGAGAGTATGGTTTCTCTTGTGGCATGAATATGATGCACGGCAAGATGATTGTAGAATAGGAGAATGATATGACTGAAATTGTAAAAGCAAGTCTTGAAAATGGTGTTCAAAAAATCCGTATCACGGCAGACAAAGGCTACCATCCAGCCCACATTCAACTGCAAAAAGGAGTTCCTGCTGAGATCACCTTTCACCGTGTGACACCTTCAAACTGTTATAAGGAAATTCTATTTGAAGAAGAAGGCATCTTGGAACCAATCGGCGTAGATGAGGAGAAAGTCATTCGATTTACACCTCAAGAATTAGGTCAACATGAATTTTCTTGTGGCATGAAGATGCAAAAGGGGAGTTATACCGTAGTTGAGAAGACTCGAAAATCTCTATCACTTTTACAGCGTTTTTGGATTACTAGTATCTTTACTGTGCCTCTTGTGATTCTCATGATTGGGATGTCGACAGGAGGAATTAGTCACCAAGTTATGCGTTGGGGAACCTTTTTAGCCACAACACCGATTATGCTAGTAGCAGGTGGTCCTTATATCCAAAGTGCTTGGGCTAGTTTTAAAAAGCACAATGCCAACATGGATACCTTGGTTGCTCTGGGAACCCTAGTGGCCTATTTCTATAGCTTAGTTGCCCTCTTCGCTGGTCTCCCCGTTTACTTTGAAAGTGCTGCATTTATCTTCTTCTTCGTTCTTCTGGGAGCTGTTTTTGAGGAGAAAATGCGGAAAAATACTTCCCAAGCTGTGGAGAAATTGCTGGACTTGCAGGCTAAAACAGCAGAAGTCTTGCGTGAGGATCGCTATGTTCAAGTTCCTTTGGAACAAGTCAAGGTAGGTGACCTGATTCGAGTGCGTCCCGGTGAAAAGATTGCTGTTGATGGTGTCGTAGTAGAAGGTATCTCTAGTATTGATGAGTCTATGGTGACAGGTGAGAGTCTGCCTGTGGACAAGACAGTTGGAGATACCGTCATTGGTTCAACCATCAATAATAGTGGAACACTTGTTTTTAGAGCAGAAAAAGTTGGTTCAGAGACTGTTTTGGCTCAGATTGTGGATTTTGTGAAGAAAGCTCAGACAAGTCGTGCTCCGATTCAGGACTTGACTGATAAAGTTTCAGGGATTTTTGTTCCAGCAGTTGTCATTTTAGGGATTGTGACCTTTTGGGTTTGGTTTGTCTTGTTGAGAGATAGTGTAGTCGTGCTTGGAGCGAGCTTTGTGTCCTCTCTTCTCTACGGAGTGGCGGTTTTGATTATCGCCTGTCCTTGTGCCTTGGGACTCGCAACACCGACAGCCCTTATGGTAGGGACAGGACGCAGTGCCAAGATGGGAGTTCTCCTCAAAAATGGAATGGTTCTACAGGAAATCCAGAAAGTCCAAACTCTTGTCTTTGATAAGACTGGAACTTTGACGGAAGGGAAACCTGTGGTAACAGATATCATCGGCGACGAAGTAGAAGTGCTTGGATTGGCAGCCTCCTTGGAAGAAGCTTCTCAACACCCACTGGCTGAAGCCGTTGTGAAACGAGCGAGTGAAGTTGGACTTGAGTTACAAACTGTTGAAAATTTCCAAGCTTTGCACGGAAAAGGTGTCTCAGGGCAAATCAATGGAAAACAAGTTCTGCTTGGAAATGCTAAAATGCTGGATGGCATGGATATTTCTAGCATTTATCAAGAAAAACTAGAAGAACTGGAAAAAGAAGCTAAGACAGTTGTGTTCTTGGCTGTAGACAATGAAATCAAAGGCTTGCTTGCTCTGCAAGATATCCCTAAGGAAAATGCCAAACTAGCCATCAGTCAGTTGAAAAAACGAGGTCTTAAAACAGTCATGCTGACAGGAGACAATGCAGGTGTGGCGCGTGCTATTGCAGATCAAATCGGAATTGAAGAGGTCATTGCAGGTGTCTTGCCAGAAGAAAAAGCTCATGAAATACATAAACTGCAACAGTCAGGAAAAGTAGCCTTTGTTGGGGATGGTATCAATGATGCTCCTGCCCTCAGCGTAGCGGATGTGGGAATTGCTATGGGAGCTGGAACAGATATCGCCATCGAGTCAGCAGATTTGGTGTTGACAACTAATAACCTCTTAGGAGTGGTTCGTGCCTTTGACATGAGTAAGAAAACCTTTAATCGAATTCTGCTCAATCTTTTCTGGGCCTTTATCTACAATGTCGTTGGAATTCCGATAGCAGCAGGAGTCTTTTCAGGTGTTGGACTGGCCCTCAACCCAGAACTGGCAGGTCTAGCCATGGCCTTTAGTTCAGTATCTGTTTTGACCAGTTCCCTTCTGTTAAACTTTAGTAAAATAGATTAAAAGCGAGCTTGCTCGCTTTTTATACTCTTCGAAAATTTCTTCAAACCACGTCAACTTTATCTGCAACCTCAAAGCTGTGCTTTGAGCAACCTGCGGCTAGTTTTCTAGTTTGCTCTTTAATTTTCATTGATTATTATAAAACAGAATCTAAAAACGTTTTCAAACTGTACTGTAATAGATAATGAGAACTTGTGAGCAGATTCTTAGTAAAGTCGAACTAAATGTGGTAAATTAGTAGAGTAAAAATTTGCTGAAACGTTTTCAAAAAAGTATACGAAACTTTTTTAGTAGATTTAAAAATATTTGAAGGAGAGTTATCATTATGACTCAAGGGAAAATTACTGCATCTGCAGCAATGCTCAACGTATTGAAAACATGGGGCGTAGACACAATCTACGGTATCCCATCAGGAACACTCAGCTCATTGATGGATGCTTTGGCTGAAGACAAAGATATCCGCTTCTTGCAAGTTCGCCACGAAGAAACAGGTGCTCTTGCAGCGGTTATGCAAGCTAAATTCGGCGGCTCAATCGGGGTTGCAGTTGGTTCAGGTGGTCCAGGTGCGACTCACTTGATTAACGGTGTTTACGATGCAGCTATGGATAACACTCCATTCCTAGCAATCCTTGGATCACGTCCAGTTAACGAACTCAACATGGATGCCTTCCAAGAATTGAACCAAAACCCAATGTACAACGGTATCGCTGTATACAACAAACGTGTAGCTTACGCTGAGCAATTACCAAAAGTAATTGACGAAGCTTGCCGTGCTGCAGTTTCTAAAAAAGGTCCAGCTGTCGTTGAAATCCCTGTAAACTTTGGTTTCCAAGAAATCGACGAAAACTCATACTATGGATCAGGTTCATACGAACGTTCATTCATCGCTCCTGCTTTGAACGAAGTTGAAATCGACAAAGCTGTTGAAATCTTGAACAATGCTGAACGTCCAGTTATCTATGCTGGTTACGGTGGTGTTAAAGCTGGTGAAGTAATCACTGAATTGTCACGTAAAATCAAAGCACCAATCATCACTACTGGTAAAAACTTCGAAGCTTTCGAATGGAACTACGAAGGTTTGACAGGTTCTGCTTACCGTGTTGGTTGGAAACCAGCCAACGAAGTGGTCTTTGAAGCAGACACAGTTCTTTTCCTTGGTTCAAACTTCCCATTTGCTGAAGTATACGAAGCATTCAAAAACACTGAAAAATTCATCCAAGTGGATATCGACCCTTACAAACTTGGTAAACGTCATGCCCTTGACGCTTCAATCCTTGGTGACGCAGGTCAAGCAGCACAAGCTATCCTTGACAAAGTGAACCCAGTTGAATCTACTCCATGGTGGCGTGCAAACGTTAAGAACAACCAAAACTGGCGTGATTACATGGACAAACTCGAAGGTAAAACTGAGGGTGAATTGCAATTGTATCAAGTTTACAATGCAATCAACAAACATGCTGATCAAGACGCTATCTACTCAATCGACGTAGGTGACACTACTCAAACATCTACTCGTCACCTTCACATGACACCTAAGAACATGTGGCGTACATCTCCACTCTTTGCGACAATGGGTATTGCCCTTCCTGGTGGTATCGCTGCTAAGAAAGACAATCCAGATCGCCAAGTATGGAACATCATGGGTGACGGTGCATTCAACATGTGCTACCCAGACGTTATCACAAACGTTCAATACGACCTTCCAGTTATCAACGTTGTCTTCTCAAATGGTAAATATGCCTTCATCAAGGACAAATACGAAGACACAAACAAACACTTGTTTGGTTGTGACTTCCCTAATGCTGACTATGCGAAAATCGCTGAAGCTCAAGGAGCTGTTGGATTTACAGTTGACCGTATCGAAGACATCGATGCAGTTGTTGCAGAAGCTGTTAAATTGAACAAAGAAGGTAAAACTGTTGTTATCGATGCTCGCATCACTCACCACCGTCCACTTCCAGTAGAAGTACTTGAATTGGATCCAAAACTTCACTCAGAAGAAGCTATCAAAGCCTTCAAGGAAAAATACGAAGCAGAAGAACTCGTACCATTCCGTCTCTTCTTGGAAGAAGAAGGTTTGCAATCACGCGCAATTAAATAATTCCTTCGTGGAACTTAAAAAGATCGGAGAAATCCGGTCTTTTTATGGAGGATAGTAAATGAATTTAAATCAATTAGATCTTATCGTTTCAGATGTTCCCCAAGTCTGTGCTGACTTGGAGCGTATTTTGGATAAAAAGTCCGATTATGTTGATGACAGTTTTGCTCAGTTTACGATTGGCAGTCACTGTCTGATGTTGTCCCAAAATCATTTGGTTCCTTTGGAAAACTTTGAGTCAGGAATCATTCTTCACATTGAGGTTGAGAATGTAGACCAGAACTACCAACGGTTGAAAGAACTTGGTATTCAGGTTTTAAACGGTCCAACTGTAACCGATTGGGGAACAGAATCCTTGCTAGTGAGTGGCCCTGCTGGTCTAGTGATTGATTTTTATCGTATGAAATAGGACGCTTAGTCATTGACGTTAACTTTAGCTATTTTTACAACAGAAATTGCGAATATGAACTATTGAAAGATCGGAGCCATCCGGTCTTTTTCTTATCACAAGACTGTGATAGTTTACATTTTTATAGCAAAACTCTCAAACTCTTGCTTATTTTTTATTCAAACGTAAAAGCCCGCTCAGGACATCATTACCCAGATAGTTCCAAACTTTTTGTTTTCTTTTTAGTATAATAGAACTATCAAATCAAATGAGGTAAAGTGATGACAAAAATCCTACAATTTCCAGAGGGCTTCCTCTGGGGTGGGGCTACGGCTGCTAATCAATGTGAAGGTGCTTATAATTTAGATGGTCGTGGTTTGGCTAACGTTGATGTTGTTCCCATCGGTAAGGATCGTGAAGCTATTATCACGGGTCAGAAAAAGATGTTTTCGTTTGAGGAGGGCTATTTTTACCCAGCTAAAGAAGCCATTGATATGTACCATCATTATAAGGAAGATATTGCTCTTTTTGCAGAAATGGGCTTCAAGACTTATCGGCTTTCCATTGCTTGGACTCGGATTTTTCCTAAGGGAGACGAAACAGTGCCAAATGAAGCTGGTCTAGCCTTTTATGAGGATTTATTTAAGGAATGTCACAAGTATGGAATCCAACCTCTGGTAACCATTACTCATTTCGACTGTCCTATGCACTTGATTGAAGAGTACGGTGGATGGCGCAATCGTCGGATGTTAGACTTCTATGAAAAACTTTGTCGCACACTCTTTACCCGCTATAAGGGTTTGGTCAAATATTGGCTTACCTTCAACGAAATCAACATGATTCTCCATGCCCCCTTTATGGGAGCTGGTCTCTGTTTTGAAGAAGGAGAAAATCAAGAACAGGTTAAATATCAGGCTGCTCACCATGAGTTGGTGGCTTCAGCAACGGCGATTAAGATTGCCCACGAAATTGACCCAGAAAACAAGGTGGGATGTATGTTGGCGGCAGGGCAATACTATCCTAACACATCTCATCCGAGAGACTACTGGGCAGCCATGGAGGAAGACCGCAAGAGTTATTTCTTCATTGATGTTCAAGCGCGTGGGGAATACCCAAACTATGCCAAGAAGCAGTGGGAGCGTGAGGGAATTGAGATAGAAATGACTGCAGAGGATTTGGACTTGTTGAAGAATCACACTGTTGACTTTGTTTCCTTCTCTTACTATGCAAGTCGAGTGGCCTCAGGTGATCCAGAAGTTAAAGAATTAACTGCTGGAAATGTCTTTGCCTCCCTCAAAAATCCCTATCTAGATCCTCAGAATGGGGGTGGCAGATTGATCCACTTGGCCTTCGTATCACCCTCAATGCCATCTGGGATCGTTACCAAAAGCCTATGTTCATCGTAGAAAATGGACTAGGTGCTATGGATACACCGGATGAGAATGATTATGTAGCAGATGACTATCGGATTGCTTACTTAGAAGCTCATATAAAGACTATGCGAGATGCCATTTACCAAGATGGAGTAGACTTGCTTGGTTATACAACTTGGGGCTGTATCAATCTGGTTTCAGCTGGAACAGGCGAAATGAACAAGCGCTATGGATTTATCTATGTGGATCGAGATAACGCAGGAAATGGGACTCTCAAACGTAGCAAGAAGAAATCCTTCTACTGGTACAAGGATGTCATTGCCAGCAATGGTGCAAGCATTGAGTAGAGCACATTTGTTCACTATTTTTATAAAATCTTCTCCCTAATTTATAAGATGTGAAAAAGAGTTCTAATGGAACTCTTTTTTTGCTATAATGAGGGGAGAAAAATCAGACAGGAGATCGACATGTCAGAACCGTTATTTTTACAATCAGTTATGCAAGAAAAAATCTGGGGTGGAACCAAGCTACGTGATGAGTTTGGCTACGACATTCCAAGTGAAAAAATCGGAGAATATTGGGCCATCTCAGCCCATCCAAATGGTGTCTCTAAAGTTGCTAATGGTCGTTTTGAGGGAACAGACCTAGCTACTTTGTATGCGGAGCACCGTGAATTGTTTGGCAACCGTCCAGAACCAGTATTTCCACTCTTGACCAAAATTCTTGATGCCAACGACTGGCTCAGTGTCCAAGTTCACCCAGATAATGCTTATGGACTCGAGCATGAAGGCGAACTCGGAAAAACAGAATGCTGGTACATTATCGCAGCGGATGAAGGTTCAGAGATTATCTACGGTCACAATGCCAAGTCAAAAGAAGAACTTCGCCAGCAAATCGAGGATAAAAACTGGGAGGACTTGCTGACAAAAGTACCAGTTAAGGCTGGAGATTTCTTCTATGTACCAAGCGGAACCATGCACGCTATCGGTGCGGGCATCTTGATTCTTGAAACGCAACAGTCTAGTGATACAACTTACCGTGTCTATGACTTTGACCGTAAGGATGATAATGGTAACTTGCGTGAACTTCACCTTGAAAAATCCATTGATGTATTGAACATTGGTGAGCCTGCAAATAGCCATCCTGTAACTGTCAAAGCTGATGATTTATGCTCAACTCTCCTTGTATCCAATGATTTCTTTGCAGTTTACAAGTGGGAAATTACTGGAAAAGTTGACTTCGAAAAAACAGCTGACTACAGCTTATTGAGTGTCTTAGCTGGTCAAGGTCAGCTAACTGTTGATGGGAAAAATTATCCAATCCAAAAAGGTAGCCACTTTATCCTACCAAGTGATGTTGAAGCTTGGACCTTGGAAGGGCAAGGTTTGGAATTGATTGTTAGCCATCCATAAAAAAAGAAAGGGCCTGAGTTCATTACTCAAGTCCTTTTTAATTACATAAATTGGGCGATAAAGACCACGATGATGATGATTGGAATGACGAAACGAAGAAGGAAGAGCCAGACTTGGAACAGTCCTTGTTTCCATGGTGTTTCATTAAGATGGAATTCCTCTATAGCAAGAGCCTTCTTAAAGATGTAGCCTGTAAAGAGAGACAAGCAGAGGGCGCCGAATGGCATTAGGAGGTTGGAAACTAAGAAATCCATAGCATCAAAGAAGGTCTTCCCAAAAATGTGAACATCCGCCATGACACCGTAAGATAGAGCTGAAGGAATACCAAAGACAAAGGTCAAGATTCCTAAAATCACACTCCATTTGGCACGCTTACTGTTGTCCTGATCGGTGATATTGCCCACATTGATTTCCAGCATAACGACAGAAGAAGTGACCGTCGCAAAGAGGAAGAGCAAGAGGAAGAGGATGTAGAAAATGGTTCCAAAAGGCATCTTGTCAAAGAGTTGAGGCAAGACAATAAAGAGCAAGCTTGGTCCCCCTTCAGACTGGATGTTAAAGGCTGACATGGCTGGGAAAATGGCTAGACCTGCCATGATAGATACCGAGATATTCATGGCTACGATGGAAATCCCTGATTGAACCAGATTGGTTTGCTTATCCAAATAAGAAGCATAGGTCAGCATGGCTGTAACTCCTAGTGAGAGGGCAAAGAAAGATTGTCCCAGAGCATAGAGGAGACCAGCACTGGTCAGCTTAGAGAAATCTGGTTTGAGGAAGTAGAGACCCCCTTCCATGGCATTTGGCAAACTGAGAGAACGACCAATGATGACGACAAAGATGATAAAGAGCAGGGGCATCATAACCTTAGAAGCTCTTTCAATCCCTTTTTGAACACCACGTGATACAATAAAGATATTCAATAAGATAAAGGCTGCTTGAGCTCCTAGGGCAATGGCTGGATTTGAAATGATTGAAGTAAATAACTGAGCATAATCACCCGTTCCACCAAGTTGGAACAATTTTCCAAACTCAATACCTAGATAGACTAGAATCCATCCTCCAATAACACTGTAGAAAGATAAGAGGATAAAGAGGGCAAAGGCACCAATCCAACCGATAAAGTTGTACTTACTATTCTTGCCGAGTTTTCCAAAGGTTTTAATCCCAGAGACACCAGCGCTTCGGCCAAGGGCAAATTCAGCAAGGAGAAGTGGGAAACCGATTAAAATAGTGGAAATGAGAAAGACCAGTAAAAAGCCTCCTCCACCGTTAGCAGCAGTCATGTAGGGAAATTTCCAAACGGCACCAAGTCCGATGGCTGAACCAGCAGATGCTAGAATAAAGCCCAGTTTAGAACCCCATTGCGATTTTTCAGACATAGTTAAACTCCTAAAATTAGTATTACAAAAGAAAAAGCTACTGCCCTTGGCAAATAGCCTCATCAGTACTCAAGATGAGCGTTTCTTTTGATTGATAGACTTGACTATCCTATCATGTTTTCTAAGGTCTGTCAAGAAAACCATTTTCATGTTATGATAAAGTAAAAAATTTCGTAAAAACGCTTGACTCTGACCTAAGGGGAGGGGTTATACTATCAATGTAAGGAGGAAATCATGTACCATATAAAAGAAGCTGCGCAGCTTTCGGGTGTCTCTGTCAAGACCCTGCACCACTACGATAAGATAGGACTTTTGGTTCCTTTAAAGTCGGAAAACGGCTATCGAACCTACAGTCAGGAGGATTTGGAACGCCTTCAGGTTATTCTTTACTACAAATATCTAGGTTTTTCTTTAGAAAAAATAGCAGAGCTATTAAAGGAAGAAAGGACAGATTTATTGCCTCATTTGACCAGGCAGTTGGACTATTTGACTCGAGAAAGGGAAAATCTGGATACCTTGATTTCAACCTTGCAAAAAACCATTCAAGAACAAAAAGGAGAAAGAGAAATGAGCATTCAAGAGAAATTTGCTGGATTTAACTACCAAGACCATCAAAAATACCACCAAGAGGCGGTAGAGAAATATGGACAAGAAGTCATGGACCAAGCGCTGGAGCGCCAGAAAGGTCACGAAGACGAGGCTACGGCTGCCTTCAACCAAGTTTTTCAAGCATTGGCACAAAATCTTCAAGCTGGTCTACCTGTAACAGCAACTGAAAATCAAGAAGAAGCCGCTAAACTCTTGCAAGCCATCCGTACTTATGGATTTGACTGCTCTATTGAGGTATTCGGATATATCGGCAAGGGCTACGTCTATAACCCAGAGTTTAAGGAAAACATTGACAAATTTGGACCTGGAACAGCCCAGTACACATCAGATGTGATTGCCCACTATGTCCAAACTCAGACAAAATAAAATCGGAGGAGTGATCTTCCGATTTTTTCTAAATTCAAGTACTACTTGCTTAATAATTTTTCTACCACATTTAGTTTTCGCATGGTCAAATCTACATTGAAAAGCTTTTCAAGATAGTTAGTATTGAGCTTTTTTTGTTTTGCAGTTCTAGGGAGATAGAGGTAGAGACAGTGGTTACCGATACAAATTTCTTCTTCACCGTAATCAATTTTCAATTTGTCTAAAGGGAGGCTTTGAATAGATTCTTGATAAAAAATCACGTGTATACGGTCATAAAGATAGTGTTCTCCAAAAGGGTTTTCTTGGACAATGTTTTTAAAAATATCATTATTCTTAATGATTATTTTGAGATCGGCTCCAATCTTTTTCTTTATTAGAGTATGAACCTGTTCTCGTATTTTTTCTAAGGCTAAGTTACTTTCAAGAATGATATTACCACTTTGAATATAGGTTCGAACTTGTTGAAAACCGGCTTCTGTTAAGATATCTACTAGATAAGACATTTTAGGGATAGCATTTTTTCCATTAGGAGTAACACCTCTTAGTAAAATAATATGTTCCAAAGGACTTCCCTTCTTATTTGGTATTTTAGTCATTCAATTATTTATATATTTGATTTGAGCCTGCCACCCAGCCAGTACAGAGGGCAGAAGTGATGTTAAAGCCACCCGTGTGGGCATTGATATCCATGACTTCGCCTGCAAAGTGGAGTCCAGGGACCAGCTTACTTTCCAGAGTTTTAGGATTGATTTCCTTAAGACTGACACCACCCTTGGTAACAAAGGATTTGGCAAGGGACATTTTACCAGTTACAGGGATTTTGAGGTTTTTGATAGACTGGAGCAGTTGTTCGCGTTCCTTTTCAGTCAGTTGTTTGACTTTTTCTGGATAGCCTTGCACAAAAAATTCTGCCAAACGTTCTGGTAACAAGGTTTTTAAAGCATTTTTTAGAGATTTTTCCCGATTTTCTTCTAGAAATGCAGCTAAGTCCTTCTCAGAAAGTTGAGGCAAAACATCCAGTGAGAGAATCTCCCCACCCTTGACAAAGCTGGACATACGTAGGGCAGCAGGACCTGACAAACCAAAGTGGGTAAAGAGCAAATCGTGAGTGATGACATGCTTGCCATAACTTAGGGTCACATCATCCAATGAAATTCCCTGTAAGGCCTTGTGGGGGAAATCTGTCAACAAAGGACTTTCAGCGGCCTCAAGTTCAGTAATGGTATGTTTAAAATGACGGGCAATCTCGTGACCAAAACCAGTTGAACCAGTTGAAGGATAGGATTTACCACCAGTTGTGACAATGAGTTTATCACAAGAGAAAATTTGGTCAGCTGACTTAAGGATAAACTGATTTTCTACCTTTTTAACCGAAACAATTTCGGTTTGAGTAGCAACTTGACCACCTAGCCCAGTGATTTTCTTTTCTAAAGCTTCGATAATGGTACGAGACTTGTCACTAGCAGGAAAGACACGGCCGTGGTCTTCAACCTTTAGTTTAACACCATTTTCCGTAAAAAAGTTGATGATATCATGGTTATCAAACTGAGAGAAGACACTGTATAGAAAGCGTCCGTTTCCAGGGATACCAGCTAGCAGGTCATCTAGAGTTCCGTTGTTGGTTACATTGCAACGTCCCCCACCAGTCCCAGCTAGTTTTTTTCCAAGTTTCCGATTTTTTTCGATGAGTAGGGTTTTCTGTCCATAAAAGCTACTGGAAATCGTAGCCATCATGCCAGCAGGACCTCCACCGATGACAATAGTATCAAAATGTTTCATAGCTCTATTGTACCACAAAAAAACAAGAGATGAAGTCACCTCTTGTCGAGAATGTAATTAATCAATTTCATATCCCATTAGCAGACCGCCATCTTCTGCATAAAAACTGCAGAGACCAGAGGTTGGGAGAATCTTAATATCCGCATGTGGGAAGGTTTCACGGATTCGCTCTGACAGTTGTTGACAGAATTTTTCATTATTGCGATGGGCCATGACAATTCGACCACCAGCATATCCAGCTTTTATCAACTCTTCATGGGCTGCCTGAATCGATTTCTTTGGTCCTCTTGCTTTTTGTAGCAATTCAAGGGTTCCAGTTTCACTAGCTTCTCCGACCATACGAATATTGAGAAGGCCAACGACTGTACCGATAAGCTTGCTCAAACGGCCGTTCTTCACCAAGTTATCGACTTTGGCTAGGACAAAGAGTAACTTGGTTTTTTCTTGATAGGTAGTGATAGCTTCAACCACTTCTTCAAAAGATAAGCCCTGGTCAATCAAGTCATTTAATTTTTCTACGAGCAAGTCAACTTCCCCACCAGCAGACAAACTATCAATTACATGAATCTTAGTGTCAGGATGATCTTCCAGATAAATATTCTTAGCTAGTTGAGCACTATTGTGACTACCAGAAAGAGTACCTGTGATGGTTACTAGGAAAATGTTTTTGGCTCCTTCAAATGCTCGCAAATAATCATCTGGGCTTGGACAAGCTGATTTTGAAGCTTCTGCAGTTGCATACATGGTTTCCATCATTTGGTCAATGTCAAGATTGGCATCATCAACAAAGACCTGATCAGCTACTTGAATGGTTAAGGGAACATTCACAAAGGTTGTATCGATAGCTGGTCTTGCCAGCTGACGATAATCACAACCAGAGTCAGCAATAATCTTCCAAGTCATAGAAATTCTCCATCTTTGTCAGTTATACATTGACAAAGGTTCTGTCTTTTTTTACAATTATATCATGAAAACCCTTGAAACAAAAGCTTCATCCGTCTGTTGTGACAAGTAGAAAGAAAATGTTATGTCTGAACGTAGAATCTCTGAAAAGTCTCTTGAAAATCTCAGAAAATCAAACCAAGAATCCAATTTATTAACCAGAGAAGCCATCGAAACAGCCCTCTTGCAACTCTTGGAAAAAAAGGACTTGACCAAGATTAGTATTTCTGAATTGGTCAAACGTGCAGGTGTTTCGCGTGCGGCCTTTTATCGCAATTATGATTCCAAAGAGGAAATTTTAGAGAGCGTCTTTAAACGGAGTGTCCACAATATTATGGAACAGCTACATCATTACGATTTAAAGACAGACCTCTATTTGGTCTGGGTTCACCTTTTCCGGGAGGCAAGAAAAGAAGCAAGAGTGATTCAATTGGCCTTAGATTACCATTTGGAAAAAATCTTTGTCCAAGCCATGCAGGAATTTCTAGAAAAATACCATGGAAAATCAAAAGGTGTCAGCTCTTATCTTCATTCCTTCTGGAGCTCGGCCATCGTCTCTGTTCTCTTAAAATGGATCAAGGATGGCATGAAGGTGCCAGCTGAAAAGATTGCGGACTTACGGTTACCATTTTTTAAAAAATAGAGAAAAAGGAGAAAAGAGATGACTGAAAAAAGACTAGCCTGGGATGAGTACTTTGCAGCCCAAGCCCTACTAATTGCCAATCGTTCCACTTGTAAACGTGCCAAAGTGGGCGCAATTTTGGTAAAGGATAATAAGGTAATTTCCACTGGTTACAATGGTTCGGTGTCAGGAACCGAGCATTGTATTGATCACGAATGTCTGGTCATTGAAGGCCACTGTGTTCGTACCCTTCACGCCGAGGTCAATGCTATCCTTCAAGGTGCAGAACGTGGTGTTCCTAAAGGCTTTACAGCCTATGTAACCCATTTTCCTTGTCTCAACTGTACAAAACAATTGCTTCAAGTTGGTTGTAAGCGCGTGGTTTATATCAACCAGTACAGAATGGACGACTACGCCCAATACCTTTATCAAGAAAAAGGGACAGAATTGACCTATTTACCACTGGAGACAGTGCAAGCAGCTCTTAAAGAGGCTGATCTAATGTAAAATTTATCAAAAATAAATGGTTTAGAAAGATTTTTAAACCGTTTTTTGGTATAATAAGAAGAATAAATTGAAAGAAGGAATTCCAAAAATGGGAAAAATTGAAGTTATTAATCATCCACTGATTCAACACAAATTGTCAATCTTGCGTCGTACAGATACTTCTACAAAAGCTTTCCGTGAGCTAGTAGATGAGATTGCAATGTTGATGGGGTATGAAGTACTTCGTGATCTTCCACTAGAAGATGTGGAAATCGAAACACCAATTACAAAAACAGTTCAAAAACAATTGGCAGGTAAAAAATTGGCCATCGTTCCAATCTTGCGTGCAGGTATCGGAATGGTTGATGGTCTCTTGAGCTTGGTTCCAGCTGCTAAAGTTGGTCACATCGGTATGTACCGTGATGAAGAAACACTTCAACCAGTTGAGTATTTGGTGAAATTGCCTGAAGATATTGACCAACGTCAAATTTTTGTCGTAGACCCAATGTTGGCAACAGGTGGATCAGCAATCTTAGCTGTTGACTCGCTTAAAAAACGTGGCGCATCAAATATCAAATTTGTCTGCCTTGTATCTGCACCAGAAGGTGTAAAAGCCCTTCAAGAAGCTCATCCAGATGTAGAAATCTTTACAGCAGCCTTGGATGACTGCTTGAACGAACACGGTTATATCGTTCCAGGTCTTGGAGATGCTGGAGACCGCTTGTTCGGTACAAAATAACATCGAAAAGAAGAATGATTTGGAAAAGTATTTCCAGTCGTGAAAGGGGGTTGAATTTTTGTTTCTGTTTGATGAAAACAGAGCAAAAATTTGACCTTTTTTGACCAAAATATTATAATAGTCTTATATTTAGTCATTTGACCAACAAAATTAAAACTCAAAAGGAGAAATGAATGATTCCTGTAGTTATTGAACAAACAAGCCGTGGAGAACGTTCATACGATATTTACTCACGTCTTCTCAAAGACCGCATTATTATGCTGACAGGTCCAGTTGAAGATAATATGGCTAATTCTGTTATTGCCCAGTTGCTTTTCTTGGATGCCCAAGATAGTACAAAAGATATTTACCTTTATGTCAATACACCTGGTGGTTCCGTTTCAGCTGGTTTGGCAATCGTTGATACCATGAACTTTATCAAGGCAGATGTCCAAACCATCGTTATGGGAATGGCTGCATCTATGGGGACAGTCATCGCATCAAGTGGGGCAAAAGGCAAACGTTTCATGCTTCCAAATGCTGAATATATGATTCACCAACCAATGGGTGGTACAGGTGGTGGTACCCAACAAACCGATATGGCGATTGCTGCAGAACACTTGCTTAAAACTCGTAATACCTTGGAAAAAATCTTGGCTGAAAATTCAGGTCAGTCAATTGAAAAAGTCCATGCAGATGCAGAACGTGATAACTGGATGAGTGCCCAAGAAACACTTGAATATGGCTTCATTGATGAAATCATGGCCAACAATTCATTGAACTAATGATTAAAGAAGGCAAACTCGACTGGGTTTGCTTTTTTTGGTATAATAAGGAGAAATTTCTTAGAAAGAGGATTTATCATGTTTGAAAAAGTCAATCGTTCTGGCTTGATTATCTATCTTTACTATAATCGTGATGCAAAAAAACTGCAGGATTATGGAGATATTACCTATCATTCCAAGAAACATCGTTACTTACAACTCTATGTTCCAACTCAAGAAGTGGAGCAATTGGTCGGGCGCTTGAGCAAGGAAAAGTTTATAAAAAAAGTCAGAGTTTGTCATATTCAAGAGCTGGAAACACCCTTTGTGGGCAATCTTTATCGAGAGGAAAACGTTATCATCGAAAAAGTTCAAGAAAAGTGTTGACAATTTTCTGATAATTCGGTATATTCTTAACATGCTATTTATTTAAGAAATAAGGAGACAAAAAGATGAAGAAAAAATTTGCCCTATCGTTTGTGGCGCTTGCAAGTGTAGCACTTCTTGCAGCCTGTGGAGAAGTGAAGTCTGGAGCAGTCAACACTACTGGTAACTCAGTAGAGGAAAAGACAATCAAAATCGGATTTAACTTTGAAGAAACTGGTGCCGTAGCAGCCTACGGGACATCTGAACAAAAAGGTGCTCAACTTGCTGTTGATGAAATCAATGCAGCAGGTGGTATCGACGGAAAACAAATCGAAGTAGTTGATAAAGATAACAAGTCTGAAACAGCAGAAGCTGCTTCAGTAACAACTAACCTTGTAACCCAATCTAAGGTATCAGCAATCGTAGGACCTGCGACATCTGGTGCAACTGCAGCTGCGGTAGCGAACGCTACAAAAGCAGGTGTTCCATTGATTTCGCCAAGTGCGACTCAAGATGGATTGACTAAAGGTCAAGATTACCTCTTTATCGGAACTTTCCAAGATAGCTTCCAAGGAAAAATTATCTCAAACTATGTTTCTGATAAATTAAACGCTAAGAAAGTTGTTCTATACACTGACAACGCCAGCGACTATGCTAAAGGGATTGCCAAAGCCTTCCGTGAAGCTTACAAAGGTGAAATCGTTGCAGATGAAACTTTCGTAGCAGGTGATACAGACTTCCAAGCAGCCCTTACAAAAATGAAAGGGAAAGACTTTGATGCCATTGTTGTTCCTGGTTACTACACTGAAGCTGGTAAAATTGTAAACCAAGCGCGTGGTATGGGAATTGACAAGCCAATCGTTGGTGGTGATGGATTCAACGGTGAAGAGTTTGTACAACAAGCAACTCCTGAAAAAGCATCAAACATCTACTTTATCTCAGGCTTCTCAACTACTGTAGAAGTTTCAGCTAAAGCAAAAGCCTTCCTTGATGCTTACCGTGCTAAGTACAACGAAGAGCCTTCAACATTTGCAGCCTTGGCTTATGATTCAGTTCACCTTGTAGCAAACGCAGCAAAAGGCGCTAAAAACTCAGGTGAGATTAAGGACAACCTTGCTAAAACAAAAGACTTTGAAGGTGTAACTGGTCAAACAAGTTTCGATGCAGACCACAACACAGTTAAAACTGCTTACATGATGACCATGAACAATGGTAAGGTTGAAGCAGCAGAAGTTGTAAAACCATAATAGAAAAATGTTGAAATAGGGAATGAGCCTCGGACTCACTCCCTGTTTCGATGTTTAATACTCTTTGAAAATCAAATTCAAACTGCGTCAACGTCGCCTTGGATTATATATGTGAATGACTTCGTCAGTCTTATCTACAACCTCAAAGCAGTGCTTTGAGCAACCTGCGGCTAGTTTCCTAGTTTGCTCTTTGATTTTCATTGAGTATAAGAACTTATCAAAAAATGAGGGAAAATCCTCAAAATTATATATAGAAAGAGTGAATCTTATGCTCCAACAACTAGTAAATGGTTTGATTCTAGGTAGTGTATACGCGCTGTTAGCCCTAGGGTATACCATGGTTTACGGAATTATCAAGCTCATCAACTTCGCCCACGGTGATATTTATATGATGGGAGCCTTTATCGGTTATTTCTTGATTAATTCTTTCCAAATGAATTTCTTTGTAGCGCTTATTGTAGCTATGCTAGCGACAGCCGTTCTTGGTGTCGTGATTGAATTTCTTGCTTACCGACCTTTACGCCACTCTACTCGTATTGCTGTTTTGATTACAGCTATTGGGGTTTCCTTCCTACTGGAGTATGGTATGGTCTATTTGGTTGGTGCCAATACTCGTGCCTTCCCTCAAGCGATTCAAACAGTTCGCTATGATTTGGGACCAGTTAGCCTAACAAACGTGCAGTTAATGATTTTGGCTATTTCCTTGATTTTGATGATTTTGTTACAAGTTATTGTTCAAAAGACAAAGATGGGGAAAGCCATGCGTGCAGTATCTGTAGATAGCGATGCGGCGCAATTGATGGGGATCAATGTAAACCGTACTATCAGCTTTACCTTTGCTTTGGGTTCTGCTCTTGCGGGTGCGGCTGGTGTTCTGATTGCTCTTTATTATAACTCTCTTGAGCCTTTGATGGGGGTTACTCCAGGTCTTAAGTCATTCGTTGCCGCAGTACTTGGTGGTATTGGAATTATTCCTGGTGCGGCTCTTGGTGGTTTTGTGATTGGTCTATTGGAAACTTTTGCGACAGCCTTTGGAATGTCAGACTTCCGTGATGCCATTGTTTATGGAATCTTGTTGTTGATCTTGATTGTCCGCCCAGCTGGTATCCTTGGTAAGAATGTGAAAGAGAAGGTGTAAACGATGAAAGAAAATTTAAAAGTTAATATTCTATGGTTACTCCTTTTGTTAGCTGGTTATGGCTTGATTAGTGTACTGGTTTCAGTCGGAGTACTCAATCTATTTTATGTACAGATTTTACAACAAATTGGAATTAATATTATTCTGGCTGTTGGTCTTAACTTAATCGTTGGTTTTTCAGGACAATTTTCACTTGGGCATGCTGGTTTCATGGCGATTGGTGCCTACGCAGCAGCTATTATTGGTTCTAAATCACCAACCTACGGTGCCTTCTTTGGAGCTATGCTTGTAGGGGCTTTGCTTTCAGGAGCAGTTGCCTTACTTGTCGGAATTCCAACCTTGCGCTTGAAGGGGGACTATCTTGCGGTAGCAACTCTCGGTGTATCTGAAATTATCCGTATCTTTATCATCAATGGTGGAAGCCTTACAAATGGTGCGGCAGGTATCTTAGGGATTCCTAACTTTACAACTTGGCAAATGGTTTACTTCTTTGTCGTGATTACAACCATTGCAACCTTGAACTTCTTGCGTAGTCCAATTGGTCGTTCAACCCTCTCCGTTCGTGAGGATGAAATTGCTGCTGAGTCAGTTGGGGTTAATACGACTAAAATTAAAATCATCGCTTTTGTTTTTGGTGCTATTACTGCAAGTATTGCAGGGTCACTTCAGGCAGGATTTATTGGATCTGTTGTACCGAAAGATTACACTTTCATCAACTCAATCAACGTTTTGATCATTGTTGTATTTGGTGGACTTGGTTCAATTACAGGTGCGATTGTTTCGGCTATTGTTCTGGGAATTTTGAATATGCTTCTCCAAGATGTTGCTAGCGTGCGTATGATTATTTACGCTTTGGCCTTGGTATTGGTAATGATTTTCAGACCAGGTGGACTTCTTGGAACATGGGAATTGAGCCTATCACGTTTCTTTAAAAAATCTAAGAAGGAGGAACAAAACTAATGGCATTACTTGAAGTAAAACAGTTAACCAAACATTTTGGCGGTCTAACAGCTGTTGGAGATGTGACTCTTGAATTGAACGAAGGGGAACTGGTTGGACTAATCGGTCCAAATGGAGCTGGGAAAACCACCCTTTTCAACCTCTTGACGGGTGTTTATGAACCAAGCGAGGGAACGGTAACCTTAGATGGTCACCTTTTGAATGGAAAGGCACCATATAAGATTGCCTCTTTAGGCCTTGGACGTACTTTCCAAAATATCCGTCTCTTTAAAGATTTAACAGTTTTGGATAATGTTTTGATTGCTTTTGGCAACCATCACAAACAACATGTTTTTGCTAGTTTCTTACGCTTACCAGCTTTTTACAAGAGTGAAAAAGAATTAAAGGCTAAGGCTTTGGAATTGCTGAAAATCTTTGATTTAGATGGTGATGCAGAGACTCTTGCTAAAAATCTCGCCTACGGACAACAACGTCGTTTGGAAATTGTTCGTGCCCTTGCTACGGAACCTAAAATTCTCTTTTTAGATGAACCAGCAGCAGGTATGAACCCGCAGGAAACAGCGGAATTGACTGAGTTAATTCGTCGTATCAAAGATGAATTTAAAATTACAATCATGCTGATTGAACACGATATGAATCTGGTCATGGAAGTAACAGAACGTATCTACGTACTTGAATATGGTCGTTTGATTGCTCAGGGAACTCCAGACGAAATTAAGACCAATAAACGCGTTATCGAAGCTTATCTAGGAGGTGAAGCCTAATGTCTATGTTAAAAGTTGAAAATCTTTCTGTACATTACGGTATGATCCAGGCAGTCCGTGATGTAAGCTTTGAAGTTAATGAAGGAGAAGTTGTTTCCCTTATCGGTGCCAATGGTGCTGGTAAAACAACCATTCTCCGTACCTTGTCAGGTCTAGTTAGACCAAGTTCAGGAAAAATTGAATTTTTAGGTCAAGAAATCCAAAAAATGCCAGCTCAGAAAATCGTGGCAGGTGGGCTTTCACAAGTACCAGAAGGACGCCACGTCTTCCCTGGCTTGACTGTTATGGAAAATCTTGAAATGGGAGCTTTCTTAAAGAAAAATCGTGAAGAAAATCAAGCTAACTTGAAGAAGGTTTTCTCACGCTTCCCACGTCTAGAAGAACGGAAGAACCAAGATGCAGCCACTCTTTCAGGAGGGGAACAACAAATGCTTGCCATGGGACGCGCTCTTATGTCAACACCAAAACTTCTTCTTTTAGATGAACCATCAATGGGACTTGCCCCAATCTTTATCCAAGAAATTTTTGATATCATTCAAGATATCCAGAAACAAGGAACAACCGTCCTCTTGATTGAACAAAATGCCAATAAAGCACTTGCAATCTCTGACCGAGGCTATGTACTGGAAACAGGAAAAATCGTCCTATCAGGAACAGGAAAAGAACTCGCCTCATCAGAAGAAGTCAGAAAAGCGTATCTGGGTGGCTAAAACAATCCAGTGGATTGTTTTAGTCGGCAGATGAAGATTGCGTAAGCAATCTTCGCATAGTCTGGGAGACTAGTTTAGGTTGCAAATGAAGATTACGAAGTAATCCTCATTAATAGTCCAGGAGACCTTTTAGTCGGCATATTTGGATTGTAAACAAATCTGCATCTATTTTGAAAGATGAATTTCTAATAATTGAAAAATCGAATGAAAGGTATTTTATCTTCATTCACAGAGCTCGATTTTAGAGCTCTTTTTGCTAGCTTATTCATACTTTTCTGAATTTTGAAAAAGAAATGTAAGCGTTTGATAGATTTACAAAAAGATTGTATAATAGGGATAAGAATAGAAAAGGAGAAGTCTCATGGCAGTTAAAGATTTTATGACCCGCAAGGTAGTGTACATTAGTCCAGATACAACAGTATCTCATGCAGCAGATTTGATGAGAGAGCAAGGTTTGCACCGCTTGCCTGTTATCGAAAATGATCAATTGGTTGGTTTGGTGACTGAGGGAACCATTGCGCAAGCAAGTCCATCCAAAGCAACAAGTCTTTCTATCTATGAGATGAATTATCTTCTAAATAAGACCAAAGTAAAAGATGTCATGATTCGTGATGTTGTCACTGTCTCAGGTTATGCTAGTCTAGAAGATGCAACTTATCTGATGTTGAAAAACAAGATTGGTATTCTTCCTGTCGTAGATAACCATCAAGTCTATGGTGTTATTACAGATCGTGACGTTTTCCAAGCCTTTCTTGAAATTGCTGGCTATGGAGAAGAAGGAATTCGTGTGCGCTTTGTTACGGAAAATGAAGTCGGCGTTCTTGGTAAGATTGTTTCTCTAATCGTTGAAGAAAATTTGAATATCTCCCATACAGTCAATATTCCGCGTAAGGATGGTAAGGTGATTATCGAAGTTCAAATTGATGGTTCAGTTGATTTGACAGCCTTAAAGCAAAAATTTGAAGCTGAAAATATTCAAGTAGAAGAGATTAGTCGTACTTCTGCTAAAATTTTGTAAGCATGGAAGCCGAAAGGCTTCTTTTTTCATGAAAAGGGGAGTAAAGCAAAAGATGGAAAGAAATGAGAGAATATGGTATAATAAAATGATACAAAAAAGGAGTATTTATGGACATTTCAGAAATTCGTCAGAAAATTGACGCAAATCGTGAAAAATTAGCTTCTTTCAGGGGGTCTCTTTGACCTCGAAGGTCTAGAAGAAGAGATTGCTATCTTGGAAAACAAGATGACAGAACCTGATTTTTGGAACGATAATATCGCGGCCCAAAAAACGTCGCAAGAATTGAATGAATTAAAAAACACCTATAATACCTTCCACAAAATGGAAGAGTTGCAGGATGAAGTCGAAATTTTATTGGACTTTTTAGCAGAAGACGAGTCGGTTCAAGAAGAACTGGTAATGCAGTTATCCGAACTTGATAAGATGATGTCCAGCTATGAGATGACCCTTCTCTTGTCAGAATCTTATGACCATAATAATGCTATATTGGAAATCCATCCAGGTTCTGGTGGTACTGAGGCGCAAGACTGGGGTGATATGTTGCTTCGTATGTACACTCGCTATGGAAATGCCAAAGGCTTTAAAGTGGAAGTATTGGATTACCAAGCAGGAGATGAAGCTGGTATTAAGTCGGTAACTTTATCATTTGAAGGGCCTAATGCCTATGGTCTTCTTAAGTCAGAAATGGGTGTTCATCGCTTGGTACGAATCTCACCATTTGACTCTGCCAAACGTCGCCATACATCTTTTACATCTGTAGAAGTGATGCCAGAATTGGATGATACTATTGAAGTGGAAATCCGTGAAGATGATATCAAGATGGACACCTTCCGTTCAGGTGGTGCTGGTGGACAGAACGTCAATAAAGTTTCAACAGGTGTGCGTCTGACACACATTCCTACGGGAACTGTCGTCCAGTCAACGGTCGATCGTACCCAATATGGAAATAGAGATCGTGCCATGAAGATGTTGCAGGCTAAGCTCTATCAAATGGAGCAAGAAAAGAAAGCTGCGGAGGTTGATTCCCTCAAGGGTGAGAAAAAGGAAATCACATGGGGAAGCCAAATCCGTTCTTATGTTTTCACGCCATATACTATGGTAAAAGATCACCGAACTAGCTTTGAGGTTGCTCAGGTAGATAAGGTTATGGATGGAGACCTAGATGGTTTTATCGATGCCTATCTCAAGTGGCGCATCAGTTAAGATAGAAAGGAACTCACATGTCAATCATTGAAATGAGAGATGTCGTCAAAAAATACGACAACGGAACGACTGCCCTACGCGGTGTTTCGGTCAGCGTTCAACCGGGGGAATTTGCTTACATCGTAGGTCCTTCAGGAGCAGGAAAATCAACCTTTATTCGTTCTCTATATCGTGAAGTAAAAATCGATAAAGGAAGCCTATCAGTTGCTGGTTTTAATCTGGTTAAGATTAAAAAGAAAGATGTCCCGCTTCTCCGTCGTAGTGTTGGGGTTGTCTTCCAGGATTATAAACTCTTGCCTAAGAAAACTGTTTATGAGAATATTGCATACGCTATGGAAGTAATTGGTGAAAATCGCCGTAATATCAAAAAACGGGTGATGGAAGTTTTGGACTTGGTTGGACTGAAGCATAAGGTTCGTTCTTTTCCAAATGAGCTCTCAGGTGGGGAGCAACAGCGGATTGCGATTGCGCGTGCTATTGTAAACAATCCAAAAGTACTGATAGCCGATGAACCAACAGGAAACTTGGACCCGGATAATTCATGGGAAATTATGAATCTCTTGGAACGGATTAACCTACAAGGAACAACTATTTTGATGGCGACTCATAATAGCCAGATTGTAAATACCTTGCGCCACCGTGTCATTGCCATTGAAAATGGTCGTGTCGTTCGTGACGAATCAAAAGGAGAGTATGGATACGATGATTAGTAGATTTTTTCGCCATTTATTTGAATCACTAAAAAGTTTGAAACGAAATGGTTGGATGACAGTGGCTGCTGTCAGCTCAGTCATGATTACGTTAACCTTGGTGGCAATATTTGCTTCTGTTATTTTCAATACAGCGAAACTAGCTACAGATATTGAAAATAATGTCCGAGTGATGGTTTACATTCGTAAGGACGTAGCTGATAATAGTGAGACTATTGAAAAAGAAGGTCAAACTGTTACCAATAATGACTACCACAAGGTATACAATACCTTGAAGGGGATGTCTACAGTTAAGAGTGTTACTTTTTCAAGTAAAGAAGAACAATATGAAAAGTTGACCGAGACAATGGGGGACAACTGGAAAATCTTTGAAGGTGACGCTAATCCTCTCTATGATGCCTATATCGTTGATACAAATACACCAAGTGATGTTCAAAAAGTAGCTGAAGAAGCTAAGAAAATTGAAGGTGTGTCAGAAGTCCAAGATGGTGGAGCCAACACACAACGTCTGTTCCAACTTGCTTCCTTCATTCGTGTTTGGGGATTAGTCATAGCAGGACTCTTGATTTTCATTGCAGTCTTCTTGATTTCTAATACCATTCGTATTACCATTATTTCTCGCAGTCGCGAAATTCAAATTATGCGCTTGGTTGGTGCTAAGAATAGCTATATCCGAGGACCATTCCTCCTTGAGGGTGCTTTCATCGGATTACTTGGAGCAACAATTCCATCAGCTTTAGTATTCGTTGTTTATCAAATGGTTTACCAATCGGTTAATAAGTCATTAGTAGGTCAAAATCTTTCTATGATTTCACCAGAAGTATTTAGTCCACTGATGATTGTCCTCTTGTTTGTTATTGGAATTTTTATTGGTTCAATTGGATCAGGAATTTCAATGCGCCGATTCTTAAAAATTTAAATTTGAATAGATGTATATTTGAGGAGATTTTAATATCTCCTCTTTTACTACAAAAATTTTAGAAAAAAGTCTACTTTTTTCTATAAAAGCCTTTACAAAAAAAATTAAAGTGGTATAATTAATACATAGTTAAGTGCAAACGTTTTCGTAAAACGTTTGCCTAAATAAAAATAAAGGAGATTTGAATGATGAAAGATACATTCAAAAATGTCTTGTCTTTCGAATTTTGGCAAAAATTCGGTAAGGCTTTGATGGTGGTTATCGCCGTTATGCCGGCTGCTGGTTTGATGATTTCAATCGGTAAGTCGCTTGTGATGATTAACCCTAACTTTGCTCCACTGGTCATTACTGGTGGTGTACTAGAGCAAATCGGTTGGGGAGTTATCGTTAACCTTCATATCTTGTTCGCCCTCGCTATTGGAGGAAGCTGGGCTAAGGAACGCGCTGGTGGTGCGTTTGCGGCAGGTCTTGCCTTTATCCTAATCAACCGTATCACTGGTACAATCTTTGGCGTATCAGGCGATATGTTGAAAAATCCTGAAGCTATGGTAACAACTCTCTTTGGTGGATCAATCAAAGTTGCTGATTACTTCATTAGTGTTATGGAAGCCCCAGCGCTTAACATGGGTGTCTTCGTAGGGATTATTTCTGGTTTTATTGGAGCAACTGCTTACAATAAATACTATAACTTCCGTAAGCTTCCTGATGCACTTTCATTCTTTAACGGAAAACGTTTTGTACCATTTGTAGTTATTCTTCGTTCAATAATTGCTGCAATTGTACTTTCAGCTTTCTGGCCACTTGTGCAAACTGGTATCAATAGCTTTGGTATCTGGATTGCTAACTCACAAGAAACTGCTCCAATCCTTGCACCATTCTTGTATGGTACATTGGAACGTTTGCTCTTGCCATTTGGTCTTCACCACATGTTGACTATCCCAATGAACTACACAGCTCTTGGTGGTACTTATGAGGTCTTAACTGGTGCAGCTAAAGGTAGTCAAGTATTTGGTCAAGATCCACTATGGCTTGCATGGGTAACAGACCTTGTTAACCTTAAAGGTACAGATGCAAGTCACTACCAACAATTGTTAGATACTGTTCACCCAGCTCGTTTCAAAGTTGGACAAATGATCGGTTCATTCGGTATCTTGATGGGTGTGATCGTGGCTATCTACCGTAATGTCGATGCTGATAAGAAACATCAATATAAAGGTATGATGATTGCGACAGCTCTTGCAACATTCTTGACAGGGGTTACTGAACCAATCGAATACATGTTCATGTTTGTAGCAACACCTATGTATCTTGTTTACTCACTTGTTCAAGGTGCTGCCTTCGCTATGGCTGACGTTGTAAACCTACGTATGCACTCATTCGGTTCAATCGAGTTCTTGACTCGTACACCTATTGCAATCAGTGCTGGTATCGGTATGGATATCATTAACTTCATTTGGGTAACCGTTCTCTTTGCTGTAATCATGTACTTCATCGCAAACTTCATGATTCAAAAATTCAACTACGCAACCCCAGGACGTAACGGAAACTACGAAACTGCTGAAGGTTCAGAAGAAGCTAGCAGCGCAGTGAAAGTTGCAGCAGGTTCTCAAGCTGTAAACATTATCAACCTTCTTGGTGGACGTGCAAACATCGTTGATGTGGATGCATGTATGACTCGTCTTCGTGTAACTGTTAAAGATGCAGATAAAGTAGGAAATGCAGAGCAATGGAAAGCAGAAGGAGCTATGGGTCTTGTCATGAAAGGACAAGGAGTTCAAGCTATCTACGGTCCAAAAGCAGACGTATTGAAATCTGATATCCAAGATATCCTTGATTCAGGTGAAATCATTCCTGAAACTCTTCCAAGTCAAATGACAGAAGCGCAACAAAACACTGTTCAATTCAAAGGTCTTACTGAGGAAGTTTACTCAGTAGCTGACGGTCAAGTTATTGTTTTGGAACAAGTAAAAGATCCAGTATTTGCTCAAAAAATGATGGGTGATGGATTTGCTGTAGAACCTGCAAATGGAAATATTGTATCTCCAGTTTCAGGTACTGTATCAAGCATCTTCCCTACAAAACATGCTCTTGGTCTTGTGACTGAAGCAGGTCTTGAAGTACTTGTTCACATTGGTTTGGACACAGTAAGTCTTGAAGGAAAACCATTTACAGTTCATGTGGCTGAAGGACAAAAAGTTGCAGCAGGTGACCTTCTTGTCACAGCTGACTTGGATGCTATCCGTGCAGCAGGTCGTGAAACTTCTACAGTAGTTGTCTTCACAAATGCTGAAGCTATTAAATCAGTTAAATTAGAACAAACAGGTTCTCTTGCAGCTAAAACAGCAGTTGCTAAAGTAGAATTGTAATATACTTGAGGTTGGAAGCTGTATTCCAACCTCTTATTTTGGGAGAAAAGCATGAAATTTTTAACACTCAATACTCACAGTTGGATGGAGAAAGAAGCAGAGGAAAAATTCCAGCTCTTGCTTGAAGATATTCTTGATAAAGACTATGATTTGATTTGTTTCCAAGAAATCAATCAGGAGATTACTTCGCAAGAGGTGGAGGTTAATGACTTTTATCAAGCTTTGCCAGCAGCTGAGCCTATTCATCAAGACCACTATGTCAGACTCTTGGTTGAAAAGTTGTCTGAGCAAGGGAAAAATTACTACTGGACTTGGGCCTATAACCATATCGGTTATGACCGCTATCATGAAGGTGTGGCTATCTTGTCTAAAACACCTATAGAAGCACGTGAAATTTTGGTTTCAGATGTAGATGATCCAACAGACTATCACACTCGTCGAGTTGCTTTAGCAGAAACAGTAGTTGAAGGCAAAGAGCTTGCGGTTGCCAGTGTCCACCTTTCTTGGTGGGATAAAGGTTTCCAAGAAGAATGGGCACGATTTGAGGCTGTCTTGAAAGAATTGAACAAGCCACTTTTGCTTGCTGGGGATTTCAATAACCCAGCTGGTCAGGAAGGTTACCAAGCGATTTTAGCTAGTCCATTAGGCTTACAAGACGCATTTGAAGTTGCTCAAGAGAAAAGTGGTAGCTATACTGTTCCACCAGAAATTGATGGCTGGAAGGGGAACACAGAACCCCTTCGAATCGACTATGTTTTTACTACCAAAGAGTTAGCGGTGGAAAATTTACATGTAGTATTTGATGGTAACAAGAGTCCGCAAGTTAGTGATCACTATGGCTTGAATGCTATTTTAAACTGGAAATAATGACTTATAAGAGGTTGGGATTCACAAATTCCAGCCTTTTTCTGACTAGAAAAGCTACAGGAAATAGCCTAAATAAGTGATACTACTGAAATGGAATAAAATATGGTATAATTGATAAGATAGATAGAATCGAGGATATTATGTCATTTACGAAATTTCAATTTAAAAACTATATTAGAGAAGCCTTGGAGGAGTTAAAATTTACAACTCCTACAGAGGTGCAAGATAAGTTGATTCCGATTGTTTTGGCAGGTCGTGACCTAGTCGGTGAATCAAAAACAGGTTCAGGAAAGACTCATACTTTCTTGTTACCGATTTTCCAGCAATTAGATGAAGCTAGTGATAGTGTACAGGCAGTGATTACTGCACCGAGCCGTGAATTGGCTACTCAAATTTACCAAGCAGCCCGTCAGATTGCTACTCACTCAGAAGTAGAAGTTCGTGTGGTTAATTATGTGGGAGGGACAGATAAGGCTCGCCAGATTGACAAATTGGCAAGTAACCAGCCTCATATTGTTATTGGAACACCAGGCCGTATCTACGACTTGGTTAAATCTGGTGATTTAGCTATTCACAAGGCTAAGACCTTTGTGGTTGATGAGACAGATATGACCTTGGATATGGGATTCTTAGAAACGGTTGATAAGATTGCTGGAAGCCTTCCAAAAGACCTGCAATTCATGGTCTTCTCAGCGACTATCCCACAAAAACTACAACCATTCTTGAAAAAATACTTGTCAAATCCTGTTATGGAGAAAATCAAGACCAAAACGGTCATTTCTGACACTATTGATAATTGGTTGATTTCTACTAAGGGACGTGATAAGAATGCTCAAATTTATCAATTGACTCAGTTGATGCAACCTTATTTGGCAATGATTTTTGTTAACACTAAAACACGTGCTGATGAATTGCATTCATATCTGACTGCTCAAGGATTGAAGGTAGCGAAGATTCATGGAGATATTGCCCCTCGTGAACGTAAGCGAATCATGAATCAGGTAAAAAATCTAGATTTTGAGTACATTGTCGCAACAGACTTGGCAGCGCGTGGGATTGATATTGAAGGTGTCAGCCATGTCATCAATGATGCCATTCCGCAAGACCTATCCTTCTTCGTGCACCGTGTTGGTCGTACCGGACGCAATGGCTTACCAGGCACAGCTATTACCCTTTATCAGCCAAGTGATGACTCGGATATCCGTGAGTTGGAGAAATTGGGAATCAAGTTTATTCCTAAGATCGTCAAAGACGGGGAATTTCAAGATACCTATGACCGTGATCGTCGTGCCAACCGTGAGAAAAAACAAGATAAACTTGATATCGAAATGATTGGTTTGGTTAAAAAGAAAAAGAAAAAAGTCAAACCAGGTTATAAGAAAAAAATTCAATGGGCGGTTGATGAAAAGCGCCGTAAAACCAAGCGTGCTGAAAATCGCGCTCGAGGTCGTGCAGATCGTAAAGCAAAACGCCAAACATTTTAATAGCAATTGTTGGAGTGCTGAGCTCCAACTTTTTTAATTATGTGATTTGCAGTCCGTCTCGCTCAATTAGGTGCGAGACAAAAAAACCACCCGCTATGCGGGTGTGCGTCGAAGGTTATACCCAAAAAACTCCAAACGCGATACAATAAAGGTGTTAAAGCCAATTGTAAAGCGAAAGGAGAAAAATATGGCACAAAAGGCTCATAGTTTATCGCACACAAAGTGGCACTTTTCTATCACATTGTGTTCATACTCTTCGAAAATTTCTTCAAACCACGTCAGCGTCGCCTTACCGTATATATGTCACTGACTTCGTCAGTCTTATCTACAACCTCAAAACAGTGTTTTGAGCAGCCTGCGGCTAGCTTCCTAGTTTGTTCTTTGAATTTCGTTGAGTATCACAAAAAAATTTAAAAGAATGGCAATATTTGTTAACAAGGCTTTCCTAGTTTGTTATAATGTAGTTGTAAATTATTAAGATTACTAATCAAAAAAATATAGGGAGGAATATTTTGAATAAGAAATATAATATAGTTCTATTATTGTTGTTTATAGTTTATTTATTTGGATATTTTTCAATTTCAAAAACGTTAATTCCTATAATGTGTGTGATCGAAGTATTTTTGATAGAACATATATTTAAAATTCGAAATAGAATGATGCAAATAGGTGAAATTTTAATTATTGTTGCTTCTATGATATTATTTATTGATAGTATATTGAGTTTGTAACAAAAGGCTTTTCTATAAAATCAAATTTTCCAGATACCTGCTGAAGCTGATTTATATTCTCATATTTCTTCTACTATCTTTGTTACTAAACTTGACAGACATATATTGCTGATACAGCCTATCTACAATCTCACAGTTAACCTGAGGCTAGTTTCCTATTTGATTTTCGTTGAATTTTATTTAATAAAAGAAATGCTCCTCCAAGACGGAAGAGCATTTTTTATTGTGATTTTGATTCGGTTTCTGCCGACTCTGGGTGGAGTTCTTGGTGACTTGATGCCTTGAAAAGGTCAGTACTGGTCTTACCTTGTCGTTGGATAAAGAGACTGGTTGATTGACTACCTTTTTCCTGCTCAATCTTTTGTAGAATTGCTAAGGAATTGAGGTAAGAAATACTTTCAGTATCAACTTTTCCAAGATGATCTGCTTGGTAGAAACGTATCAAATCTCCAGTTTGAATCTGGTCGCTGATTTTCAGCTGTTGGCTGGCTGCCTGACGGATATTTTCTAGTTCAGTCTGAGCTTGTTCATCAAGATTACTGATTTCAAGACCGCTCTCAGTATAGTAGGTTCGTCCGTCATAACTGGTGTATTTAGGTGTGACGAAGGAATTGGCAGTTCGAAAGGCAACTATTTCTTGATGGTCTGGAGATAGGAGATCTTGTCCAACTTGAAGGAAGGAATTGGATTCGATACCAAGTATGTGTTCTAGAGTTGGTAAGATATCGATTTGCCCACCGTAGGTATTGATAATTTGTCCTTTTTCATAGTCAGGCATGACTACCATAAAAGGCTGCTGCAAGTGCTCCAGATACTGAATAGAATCCTTCATCATGATTTTATCATTTAAACCATATTGGAAAGAATTGCTACTGTCTTGCTTAGTAAAATAGGAAGCATCAAAGAAGTATTGGTAGCCCCATTGTTTATAGGTCGTATTTCGATTCCAGAAGGTCCCGATATTACCGTGAAAGACGGCACTCGATTGATAGCCATTTTTTGATAGGATAAAAGGCGCAGCTTGCTGGGTATTGGTACCTCCATAGTTGACCATAAAGGAACCTTGGTCAAGTCCAAACAAACCAGTCTCCAGCATGGTTTCCGCATCTGAGGTCTTACCAGCCTTGATTTGGTTAAAGATATTTGAAAAGGCTAGGGTTGATTGCGAATGGTAGAGTGAATTTAGGAAGGGAGTGACTTCATGCTCAGTTCCATCTATGTTGAGTTTATAGTCAAGTAGGAATTGCTGGAAACTTTCCAAGTGGAGATAAATCACATTTTTCCCTTTAGCCAAGCCAACATAGTCTGGATTGGACTTAGCAGAATGTTCCTGGATATAATCTGTGATAGGTTGAAGGTCAGTCTCAGAAGCCTTAGCATGTTCTTTGTTGGCACTGTAGGATTGGTTGGCACTATAGCCTAAAAAGGCTGGCAAACTAAGGGTACGGACAACATAATAATTAGAAAACCCTTGCGATAGGAGATCGGGATGTTCAATCTCTGCCAAGAAAAGATTAGCAGAAAAGAGCAGGGCTGAGAGAGCAGTGATAGCAACACTGGAGCGGAATTTGAAAGGTCTCCTATCCAAATGGATGAATTTTTTATAGAGAAGATAAGCCAACAGTGGGAAATCCATAAAATAGATAAGATCCCAAGGACGTAGTAACTCTAGTTCCGCAGTATCAACAGATACCTTGCTGACCACCTTCATAGTATTAGCCGTGATAAAGTCACTAAATTCTCGATAGTAAAAGACATTGGAATAAAGCCAAATGAATAAAAGACTATAAATAGCTATACTAAGACTATAAAAAATCTTGGTTGATCGAGCATAGAGGGCTAGAGCTAGCAGGAGTAGTCCTAGAGGAAGGGGGGGTGAAAAAGGCGATAAAGGCAAGGTAATTTCCCTGCAGCTTTCCCAATTGAATGTCTAAATTAAAGTCAATGGCATAGGCTAATAAGGTTTTGAGTCAATAGAGGGTTAAAAGAGTTAGGACAAAACCCAGTCTAGTACCGATGGCTTTTTGGATTTTGTTAAAATTGATTCTCACACAATTACTTCCTAAGTTTTTATTAGTATTAGTATAGCATTTTTTAAAACTAGAGTAACAAAGCAAGGGTAGTTTCTTTTTTGAGAATTGTCATAAAATTTGATATAATAGGGACTATGAATAAAATAAGAGTCAGTAAACGGGTTGAAAAAAAGCTCGCTAAAGGACTAGTTTTACTAGAAGCTAGCGACCTTGCAGATGTTTATCTCAAGGATCAGGAAGTAGAAGTCTATCGTCAAGAAGGCACCTTTCTTGGGACTGCCTACCTTTCTCAGCAAAACAAGGGCTTGGGCTGGTTTGTGAGCACAGACAAGGTGACCTTCAATCAAGCTTTCTTTGAAACACTGTTTAGACAAGCTAAAGAAAAGAGAAAATCCTACTATCAAGATGAATTGACAACTGCCTTTCGTCTTTTCAACCAAGAGGGGGATGGCTTTGGCGGTCTGACAGTGGATCTTTATGGCGACTATGCTGTCTTTTCTTGGTATAACTCTTATGTTTATCAGATTCGCAAGGTTATTTCTGAAGCCTTTAGACAGGTTTTTCCTGAGGTTTTAGGGACCTATGAGAAGATCCGTTTTAAGGGTTTGGACTATGAATCTGCCCATGTTTATGGTCAAGAAGCACCTGACTTCTTCACTGTTTTAGAAAATGGTGTCCTCTATCAAGTCTTTATGAATGATGGCTTGATGACAGGGATTTTCCTAGACCAGCATGAGGTACGTGGTAGTCTAGTTGACGGGTTGGCTATGGGTAAATCCTTGCTCAATATGTTTTCTTATACAGCAGCCTTTTCAGTAGCTGCAGCCATGGGAGGAGCTAGCCAGACTACTTCTGTTGACCTAGCCAAGCGTTCACGAGAATTGTCTCAAGCGCATTTTCAGGCAAATGGAATCAGTACAGGCGACCATCGTTTTATAGTCATGGATGTTTTTGAGTATTTCAAGTATGCTAAACGAAAAGACTTGACCTATGATGTGATTGTCCTAGATCCGCCTAGCTTTGCTCGGAACAAAAAACAAACATTCTCTGTGGCCAAGGATTATTACAAGTTGATTTCCCAGAGTCTTGAGATTTTAAATCCGGGAGGTATTATTATTGCCAGTACTAATGCTGCCAATGTTTCCCGTCAGAAATTTACAGAACAAATTGATAAGGGCTTTGCAGGAAGAAGTTACCAGATTTTAAACAAATACGGTCTTCCAGCAGATTTCGCCTATAATAAAAAAGATGAAAGTAGTAATTACCTCAAGGTGATTAGTATGAAGGTTAGTAAATGAAATTAATCGTTTCAGTAATGCCAAGAAGTTTAGAGGAGGCCCAGGTTCTGGATGCCACGAGGTATCAGGATGCTGATATCATTGAATGGCGAGCCGACTATCTGCCTAAAGAAGCGATTTTGCAGGTAGCTCCAGCTATTTTTGAAAAATTTGCAGGCCGTGAATTGGTTTTTACCCTGCGAACTCGTGCTGAAGGGGGAGAAATTGACCTTTCTCCAGAAGAATATATCCATCTAATCAAGGAAGTGGCGCAACTCTATCAACCAGATTATATTGATTTTGAGTACTACAGCTACAAGGATGTTTTTGAGGAAATGCTGGATTTCCCAAATCTCGTTTTGAGTTACCACAATTTCCAAGAAACACCTGAGAATATGATGGAAATCTTGTCAGAGTTGACGAGCTTAAATCCAAAACTTGTTAAGGTTGCGGTGATGGCTCACACGGAGCAGGATGTCTTAGACTTGATGAACTATACACGAGGCTTTAAAACCCTCAATCCTGAACAGGAATATGTGACCATTTCTATGGGCAAGGTGGGCAAAGTCTCTCGTATCACTGCGGATGTGACTGGTTCTAGCTGGTCCTTTGCTAGTCTAGATGAGGCTAGTGCTCCTGGTCAGATTTCCCTAGCTAACATGAAAAAAATCAGGGAGATTTTGGATGAAGCTTGATGGCTATACACGTTTAGCTGCAGTTGTTGCCAATCCTATTAAGCATTCTATTTCGCCCTTTATCCACAATAGGGCCTTTGAGGTGACAGCTACCAATGGTGTTTATGTGGCTTGGGAGATTGAAGCGAGTGACTTGGCAGAAACAGTGGCTAATATTCGTCGCTACCAGATGTTTGGCATCAACCTATCCATGCCCTATAAGGAGCAAGTGATTCCTTATTTGGATGAGCTGAGCGATGAAGCGCGCTTGATTGGTGCGGTTAATACGGTTGTCAATGAGAATGGCAATTTAATTGGATATAATACAGATGGCAAGGGATTTTTTAAGAGCTTGCCTTCTTTTACAATTACAGGTAAGAAGATGACCCTGCTGGGCGCAGGTGGTGCGGCCAAGTCCATTTTGGCACAGGCTATTTTGGATGGTGTCAGTCAGATTTCTGTCTTTGTTCGTTCCGTTTCTATGGAAAAAACAAGACCTTACCTAGACAAGTTACAGGAGCAAACAGGCTTTAAAGTAGACTTGTATGCTTTAGAAGATGTTTCTGTATTGCAGGAAATGATTACTGAGTCGGATTTGCTGGTCAATGCGACCAGTGTGGGAATGGATGGTCAATCATCCCCAGTTCCTGAAAGCATTGTCCTATCAGAAACTCTTTTAGTAGCAGATATCATTTACCAACCTTTTGAAACCCCGTTTTTGAAATGGGCCAGAAGTCAGGGCAATCCAGCGGTCAATGGTCTGGGAATGTTGCTCTATCAAGCTGCAGAAGCTTTTCAACTGTGGACAGGAAAGGAAATGTCGACAGAAGAGATTTGGCAGTCTTTAACAGAAAAATACCAATAAAGAAAGGGAGATGCTCCTATGAAAATCAGAATCGATATTCCTCATCATCCTTATGATATTCAGATTGAAAAAGGCTGTCTGGCTCAGGCTGGTCAATGGTTGCTAGAACTGTGGCAACCTCAAAAAGTGGTCATTGTAACAGACAACCATGTAGCTTCTCTTTATGCAGAGAAGGTCAAGCTCAGCCTAGAAGATGCTGGTTTTCAGGTAGCTGTTTTTGACTTTTTAGAAGGCGAAGAAAGGAAAAATCTTACCACTGTCCAGAAAGTCTATGAATTTTTAGTCAAGCAAGGTCTGACTCGTAGTGATGGAATCGTGGCTCTTGGTGGTGGTGTCGTTGGGGACCTGGCTGGTTTTGTGGCCTCAACCTATATGCGGGGTATTCACTTTGTTCAGATTCCGACTAGCTTGACAGCTCAGGTGGATTCTTCTATCGGTGGAAAGACGGGTGTCAACACTCCATTTGCTAAAAATATGGTGGGGACCTTTGCCCAACCAGATGGGGTTCTGATTGATCCGCTTGTTCTTGAAACCCTCGGAAAAAGAGAGTTGATTGAAGGGATGGGTGAGGTTATCAAGTATGGCTTGATTGAGGATCCAGAACTTTGGGCTCTCTTGACAGAGCTGGATGGTTCTGTAGAGAGTATTTTGGAGCATTCAGAGACCTTGATTGAACATTCTTGTCAGGTTAAGCGCAAGATGGTAGTTGAGGATGAGTTGGACAATGGTGTACGCCTTTACCTCAATTTTGGTCACACCATTGGTCATGCCATTGAAGCAACGGCCGGTTATGGCAAGGTCATGCATGGAGAAGCTGTGGCCATGGGCATGGTGCAGATTTCCAAGGTTGCTGAGAAAAAGGGTCTTATGCCAACTGGCATTACCCAGTTCATCACAGCTATGTGTCAGAAATTTGGCTTGCCTGTTGATTATGAAAACTGGGATGTAGATAAGCTTTATCAAGCTTTGACTCATGATAAGAAAGCGCGTGGTAATACCCTGAAATTGGTCTTAGTACCAGAGCTTGGTTCAGCGACCATTCACCCAGTTTCTCTGGAAGAGATGAAAGACTACTTGGTAAAATAAGGAGAGTATATGAGATATTTAACTGCAGGAGAATCACACGGCCCCCGTCTGACAGCTATCATTGAAGGAATTCCAGCTGGATTACCTTTGGCAGTAGAGGATATCAATGGAGACCTTAAACGCCGTCAGGGTGGTTACGGTCGTGGTGGCCGTATGAAGATTGAGAGTGACCAAGTTGTCTTTACTTCAGGCGTTCGTCACGGGAAGACGACAGGGGCTCCTATTACTATGGATGTCATCAATAAGGACCATCAAAAATGGCTGGACATCATGTCTGCGGAGGACATTGAAGACCGCCTTAAAAGCAAACGAAAAATCACCCATCCTCGCCCAGGTCATGCCGATTTGGTTGGGGGCATCAAGTACCGTTTTGACGATTTGAGAAATTCTTTGGAGCGCTCATCTGCCCGTGAAACCACTATGCGGGTGGCAGTTGGGGCAGTAGCCAAACGCCTCTTGGCTGAGCTGGATATGGAGATTGCCAACCATGTCGTTGTATTTGGTGGCAAGGAAATCGATGTTCCTGAAAATCTCACAGTTGCTGAGATTAAGGAAAGAGCTGCCCAGTCTGAAGTTTCTATTGTCAACCAAGAAAGAGAACAGGAAATCAAGGATTATATTGACCAAATCAAACGTGACGGTGATACCATCGGTGGGGTTGTGGAGACAGTCGTTGGAGGTGTTCCAGTTGGTCTTGGTTCCTATGTCCAATGGGACAGAAAATTGGATGCAAGATTAGCTCAAGCTGTTGTCTCTATCAATGCCTTTAAAGGGGTAGAATTTGGTCTTGGCTTTGAAGCGGGTTACCGTAAAGGCAGCCAAGTCATGGATGAAATTCTCTGGTCTGAAGAAGAGGGCTATACCCGTCGCACCAATAACCTGGGTGGATTTGAGGGTGGTATGACAAATGGACAACCTATCGTTGTTCGTGGTGTCATGAAACCCATTCCTACTCTCTACAAACCACTCATGAGCGTTGATATTGAAACCCATGAACCCTACAAGGCAACTGTCGAGAGAAGCGATCCGACTGCTCTTCCAGCTGCAGGAGTGGTCATGGAAGCCGTTGTGGCAACGGTTCTGGCGCAAGAAATCCTTGAAAAATTCTCATCAGATAATCTCGAGGAACTAAAAGAAGCAGTAGCCAAACACCGAGACTATACAAAGAACTATTAAGGAGTTCCTATGGCAAAAACAGTCTATATCGTAGGTCTTGGATTGATTGGAGCCTCTATGGCCCTAGGTATCAAACGCGATCATCCAGATTATAAAATTTTAGGTTATAATCGCAGTCAAGCTTCGAGAGATATCGCCTTGAAAGAAGGCATGATTGACCGTGCAACGGATGATTTTGCCAGTTTTGCTCCTTTGGCAGATATCATTATTCTCAGTTTGCCAATCAAACAAACCATTGCTTTCATTAAGGAGTTGGCCAACTTGGACTTGAAAGAAGGCGTCATTATTTCAGATGCTGGTTCGACCAAGTCAGCTATTGTGGATGCGGCGGAGCAGTATTTGGATGGCAAGTCTGTTCGATTTGTCGGAGCCCATCCCATGGCTGGTAGTCACAAGACAGGAGCTGCTTCTGCGGATGTCAATCTCTTTGAAAATGCCTATTATATCTTTACACCTTCAAGCCTGACAAGTCCTGACACACTTGAGGAAATGAAGGACTTGCTTTCAGGTCTTCATGCTCGCTTTATCGAGATTGATGCCAAGGAGCATGATCGTGTGACTTCTCAGATTAGCCATTTCCCTCATATTCTGGCTTCTAGTCTCATGGAGCAGACCGCGGTTTATGCTCAAGAACATGAGATGGCAAGGCGTTTTGCTGCAGGTGGTTTTCGAGATATGACCCGAATTGCGGAAAGCGAGCCAGGTATGTGGACCTCCATTCTATTGTCCAATCGCGAGACTATCCTAGAGCGAATTGAGGATTTTAAGGAACGTTTAGATGAGGTTGGCCAGGCCATCAGCAAGGGAGATGAAGAGCAAATCTGGAACTTTTTCAATCAAGCGCGTGAACAACGCCAGGCCATGGAAATCCATAAGCGTGGTGGTGTGGATAGCTCTTATGACCTTTATGTCGATGTTCCCGATGAAGAAGATGTCATTTTACGAATCTTGGAACTGCTACGTGGAACTTCCTTGGTTAATATCCACATCAATGAGGAAAACCGTGAAGATATTCACGGGATTCTACAAATTTCATTTAAAAATGCTCAAGACTTGGAACGAGCCGAGCACCTCATAACAGAAAATACCGACTACACAGTTGTTATCAAATAAGGAGAAAATTATGTCAAATATTTACGATAGTGCAAACGAACTCAGTCGCGGCCTACGCGAATTACCAGAATACAAGGCTGTTAAAACAGCTAAAGATGCGATTTCAGCAGATGCTGAGGCGAGCAAAATCTTTACGGAATATGTTGCTTTCCAAGAGGAAATTCAAAGATTAGCGCAGACAGGTCAAATGCCAGACGCTTCCTTCCAAGCTAAGATGGAAAACTTTGGCAAGCAGATTCAGGGAAATAACCTATTGTCAGAATTCTTTACCAAGCAACAACAATTGGCCATTTACCTTTCTGACATTGAAAAAATTGTTTTCGAACCAGTTTCAGAATTGCTAAAATAAGAAAATAACAATCCTAAAGTCAGGAATTTTTAAGGAATTTCTGGCTTTTTATGATAAAATAAGTAAAAGTATTGCAAGTATGAGGTCCAGTATGAAACTAAAAACAAACATTAGCCACTTACACGGCAGTATACGAGTTCCAGGTGACAAATCTATCAGTCACCGTTCCATTATCTTTGGAAGCTTGGCTGAGGGTGAGACCAAGGTTTATGATATATTACGTGGCGAAGACGTCCTTTCGACCATGCAAGTCTTTCGTGATCTTGGTGTTGAGATTGAGGATAAAGATGGCGTTATTACCATTCAAGGTGTAGGTATGGATGGTTTAAAAGCTCCGCAAAATGCCCTTGATATGGGAAATTCTGGCACCTCGATTCGTCTGATTTCAGGTGTTCTTGCTGGTGCAGACTTTGAAGTAGAAATGTTTGGAGATGATAGTCTTTCCAAACGTCCTATGGACCGCGTGACCCTTCCACTGAAAAAAATGGGCGTTAGTATTTCAGGACAAACTGAGCGAGACCTGCCTCCTCTTCACTTAAAAGGGACGAAGAACCTAAGACCTATTCACTATGAGTTGCCAATTGCCTCTGCCCAAGTAAAGTCTGCCTTGATGTTTGCAGCTTTGCAGGCTCAGGGGGAGTCCGTTATTATCGAAAAAGAATGCACCCGTAATCATACTGAAGATATGTTGCAACAATTTGGTGGTCATTTAAGTGTGGAGGGCAAGAAAATCACAGTCCAAGGGCCACAAAAATTGACAGGGCAAAAGGTAGTTGTTCCAGGAGATATTTCCAGTGCAGCCTTTTGGTTAGTCGCAGGATTGATTGTTCCAAACTCTCGTCTAGTACTGAAGAATGTGGGCATCAACGAAACGCGTACTGGTATTATTGATGTCATTCGTGCAATGGGTGGAAAACTAGAAATAACTGAAATTGACCCAGTCGCTAAATCTGCTACCTTGACTGTTGAGTCTTCTGACTTGAAAGGAACAGAGATTGGCGGTGCCTTGATTCCACGCTTGATTGATGAATTGCCTATTATTGCCCTTCTGGCGACCCAAGCTCAAGGTGTAACGATTATTAAGGATGCTGAGGAACTCAAGGTCAAGGAAACAGACCGCATTCAGGTTGTGGCAGACGCTTTAAATAGCATGGGTGCGAATATCACACCTACAGCAGATGGAATGATTATCAAAGGCAAATCAACCCTTCACGGTGCTAGAGTCAATACTTTTGGAGACCATCGTATCGGCATGATGACAGCTATCGCAGCTCTCTTGGTTGCAGATGGAGAGGTGGAGCTTAATCGTGCAGAAGCCATCAATACCAGTTATCCTAGCTTCTTTGATGATTTGGAGAGCTTGATTCATGGCTAAGGTATTACTAGGATTTATGGGGGCTGGCAAATCGACTATTGCAAGAGGCTTGGACCCAGATTATCTCGATATGGATGCTCTGATAGAGAAACGCCTAGGCATGTCCATTGCGGAATTTTTCTCTGAAAAGGGAGAAGCGGCCTTTCGTCAGGTAGAATCAGAAGTCCTAGCTGATTTACTACAAACAGACCAAGTCGTGTCAACTGGTGGAGGAGTAGTCGTTTCTCAGAAAAATCGCGACTTACTCAAAACCAATTCTGATAATATTTACTTAAAAGCCGATTTTGAAACCCTCTACCAACGCATATCAGCTGATAAGGACAATCAGCGCCCGCTTTTTCTAAATAATAGCAAAGAAGAACTAGCAGCTATTTTTCAAGAACGACAGGCTTGGTATGAGGAAGTGGCTAGTCGGATTTTGGATGTGACCAAGCTAAGTCCAGAGGAAATTATAGAGGAACTGAGATGAAAATTGCTTATCTAGGTCCCAAGGGATCATTTTCACACCACGTTGTGCAGACAGCTTTTTCTCATGAGGAATTGCAGGCCTTTGCCAATATTACAGATGTCATCAAGGCCTATGAGCAAGGCTTGGTGGACTATTCTGTGGTGCCAGTTGAAAATTCTATCGAGGGTAGTGTTCATGAAACCTTGGACTACCTTTTTCATCAGGTTCACATTCAAGCAGTGGCAGAAATCGTTCAGCCTATTCATCAGCAGTTGATGGTGGTTCCAGGTCATACTAAGATTGAAAAGATTTTTTCACATCCACAGGCCTTGGCGCAAGGAAAGAAATTTATCGATGAACAGTATCCAGATGCTCAAATCGAGGTGACTGCTAGTACAGCCTATGCGGCCCGCTTTATTTCCGAACATCCAGACCAGCCCTTTGCAGCAATTGCACCTAGAAGTTCTGCTGAAGAATATGGCTTAGAACTGATTGCCGAGGATATTCAGGAAATGGAAGCCAATTTCACACGTTTCTGGGTTTTAGGAGCTGAAAAGCCTAGTATTCCCTTGCAAGCACAAACTGAGAAAATGAGTTTGGCCTTGACCTTACCTGACAACCTTCCAGGTGCACTTTATAAGGCCCTGTCGACCTTTGCTTGGCGAGGAATTGACTTAACAAAAATTGAAAGTCGTCCACTCAAGACAGCACTGGGCGAATACTTTTTCATTATCGATGTGGACTATGCTGATAAGGATCTGGTCCGCTTTGCCCAAAAAGAATTAGAAGCGATTGGAATCCAGTATAAGGTTTTGGGTACCTATCCTATTTATCTAATATCAGACCATGGAAAGGAGAGAAGATGAGTAAAGAAAATCCCTTAAGTCACCACGAGCAGTTACGCTATGACTATCTACTTAAGAATATTCACTATCTCAATGAGCGAGAAAAAGAAGAGTTTGCTTACTTGCAAGATAAATTGAATGGGGAAAGTAGTGACGCCACCTCAGAAAGTCAAGAATTGACCGAGGATTATAGAAAGACACGTGCTAACACTTCGATCCCTTCTTATGATAGTCGTAGTCGCTCTGAGAGATACCAGAAAATCAATTCTCTTCCAATGAAAAAAACTAAAAAGTGTAAGCTACGGTGGGGGCGTATTTTCGCAGGCTTACTGGCTATCTTAGCTTGTGTAGCGCTTGGCATGATTTTTATGTTCCTAAAAGGCTATTCAAATGCTGATTCAACCAAAACTGCCAATGCTAAGGCCGCTCAAGTAGAAGTCTTTAATGGTCAGGATACCAGAGATGGTGTTAATATTTTGATCATGGGTACCGATGGGCGAATCGGTCAAAATAGTGCTGAGACGCGTACTGACTCTATTATGGTATTAAATGTCGGAGGTTCAGATAAGAAAATCAAGCTAGTCAGTTTTATGCGCGATAATTTGGTCTATATAGACGGTTACAGTCAAGTGATTAACAGTAGGAAACAGACGGATAACAAGTTAAATGTAGCCTATGAACTAGGGGAACAAGAAGGACAAAAAGGGGCCGAAATGGTTCGTCAAGTCTTGAAAGATAATTTTGACTTGGACATTAAGTACTATGCCTTGGTTGATTTTCAAGCCTTTGCAACAGCGATTGATACGCTGTTCCCAGATGGAGTGATGATTGATGCCAAATTCTCAACCTTGGAAGGTCAACCGTTAACTGAAGCTACGGTGGGAGATGACTTACATGCTACGGAAACAGAGTCTCCGACCCAGACTATTAAAGTCGGGAAACAGCAGATGAATGGTTCGACCTTGCTTAATTATGCTCGTTTCCGTGATGATGATGAAGGCGATTATGGTCGTACCAAGAGACAGCAGCAAGTGCTGACAGCAGTTCTTCAGCAAATCAAAGATCCAACCAAGCTCTTTACAGGCTCAGAGGCACTTGGCAAGGTCTTCGGAATGACCTCAACGAATGTTCCTTATAGTTTCTTATTGACCAATGGTTTATCCTTCCTAAATGGAGCACAAAACGGCATTGAGAGATTAACAGTTCCAGAACTGGGTGATTGGGTAGATGCCTACGATGTTTATGGAGGCTTGGGCTTGCTTGTCGATCAAAATAAATATCAGAATAAATTGTCTCAGATGGGTTTGAGATAAGATAAGACAGAAGAATCAAAGTTTGATAGCTATTTGGATAGTAGTCAGGCTTTGATTTTTTACAGTCTGCAATAGATTTTCAGTCCTAATTTGTGGTATAATGAAACGATACGATAGAAAGAATAATGAACAATATGACTGATTTAAAAGCAATTCAGGCTCGTAGTCTGGAGATGGCTGAATATTTTGTGGCTTTTTGTAAAGAACATGATTTGCTTTGCTATCTTTGTGGTGGAGGTGCTATTGGTGCCCTTCGAAACAAGGGGTTCATTCCTTGGGACGATGACCTAGACTTTTTTATGCCCCGTAAGGACTATGAAAAATTGGCAGAATTATGGCCTCTTTATGCAGATGAACGTTATTTCTTGTCAAAGAGTAACACGGATTTTGTCGACCGCAATCTTTTTATTACCATTCGTGACAAGGAAACGACCTGTATCAAACCTTATCAGCAGGATTTGGATTTGCCACATGGTTTGGCTTTGGATGTCTTGCCTTTGGATTATTATCCGAAAAATCCAGCTGAGCGGAAGAAACAGGTTCGCTGGGCCCTGATTTATTCACTTTTTTGTGCCCAAACTATTCCAGAAAAGCATGGGGCTCTCATGAAATGGGGAAGCCGTATTTTACTGGGCGTGACGCCCAAATCTCTCCGTTATCGCATTTGGAAAAAAGCTGAGAAAGAAATGACCAAATATGGTCTAGCTGAGAGCGATGGCATCACAGAATTATGCTCAGGTCCTGGCTACATGAGAAATAAGTATCTAATCGCATCTTTTGAAGACAATCTTTTCTTGCCATTTGAAGGGACAGAGATGCCTATTCCAGTCGGTTATGATGCCTATCTCAGTACTGCTTTTGGAGATTATATGACGCCACCACCAGCAAATAAGCAAGTACCGCATCATGATGCTGTCATCGCTGATATGGATAAGTCTTATACAGAATACAAGGGAGAATATGGTGGCTAAGAAAAAAATCTTATTTTTTATGTGGTCTTTTTCTCTTGGAGGTGGCGCAGAGAAGATTCTGTCTACCATTGTTTCAAATCTGGATCCAGAAAAGTATGATATTGATATTCTTGAAATGGAGCACTTTGACAAGGGATACGAATCTGTTCCCCAGCATGTACGAATGTTAAAATCCCTTCAGGATTATCGCCAAGCCAGATGGATTCGAGCTTTTTTGTGGAGAATGAGAATTTATTTTCCAAGGCTGACTCGTCGCTTGCTTGTAAAAGATGACTATGATGTTGAAGTTTCTTTTACCATTATGAATCCACCACTGTTGTTTTCTAAAAGAAAAGAAGTCAAGAAAATCTCTTGGATTCATGGAAGTATCGAAGAATTTCTTAAGGATAGCTCAAAAAGGAAATCACATAGACGCCAGTTGGATGCCGCGGATACTATTGTAGGGATTTCAAAAAAGACCAGTCATTCTATCAAGGAAGTCTATCCAGATTATGCTTCGAAATTACAGACGGTCTACAATGGATATGATTTTAAGACTATTCTAGAAAAATCTCAAGAGAAGATAGATATCGAGATTGCACCTCAAAGTATCTGTACTATCGGACGGATTGAGGAAAATAAGGGTTCTGACCGTGTAGTGGAAGTGATACGATTATTACACCAAGAGGGAAAAAACTATCATCTCTACTTCATAGGTGCTGGTGATATGGAAGAGGAACTGAAAAAACGAGTTAAAGAGTATGAGCTTGAGGACTATGTACATTTCCTTGGTTATCAAAAAAATCCTTATCAGTATTTGTCTCAGATGAAGGTCCTCTTGTCTATGTCTAAACAAGAAGGTTTTCCTGGGGTGTATGTGGAGGCCTTGAGCCTTGGAATCCCTTTTGTCTCTACGGATGTCGGAGGGGCTGAGGAATTATCCCAAGAAGGACGATTTGGACAAATCATTGAGAGCAATCAAGAGGCAGCTCAGGCAATTACGAACTATATGACTTCTGCCTCAAACTTTGATGTCGATGAGGCTAGTCAATTCATTCAACAATTTACAATTGCCAAACAAATCGAACAAGTAGAAAAACTATTAGAGGAGTAGCATGGAAACTGCATTAATTAGTGTCATTGTGCCAGTCTATAATGTGGCGCAGTACCTAGAAAAATCGATAGCTTCCATTCAGAAGCAGACCTATCAAAATCTGGAAATTATTCTTGTTGATGATGGTGCAACAGATGAAAGTGGTCGCTTGTGTGATTCAATCGCTGAACAAGATGACAGGGTGTCAGTGCTTCATAAAAAGAATGAAGGTTTGTCGCAAGCACGAAATGATGGAATGAAGCAGGCTCACGGGGACTATCTGATTTTTATTGACTCAGATGATTATATCCATCCAGAAATGATTCAGAGTTTATATGAGCAAATAATTCAAGAAGATGCGGATGTTTCGAGTTGTGGTGTTATGAATGTCTATGCTAATGATGAAAGCCCACAGTCAGCTAATCAGGATGATTATTTTGTCTGTGATTCTCAAACATTTCTAAAGGAATACCTCATAGGTGAAAAAATACCTGGAACGATCTGCAATAAGCTAATCAAGAGAGAGATTGCAACTGCCCTATCCTTTCCTAAGGGATTGATTTACGAAGATGCTTATTATCATTTTGATTTAATCAAGTTGGCTAAGAAGTACGTTGTTAATACCAAACCCTATTATTACTATTTCCATAGAGGTGATAGCATTACGACCAAACCGTATGCAGAGAAGGATTTAGCCTATATTGATATCTATCAAAAGTTTTACAATGAAGTTGTGAAAAACTATCCTGACTTGAAAGAGGTTGCGTTCTTCAGATTGGCCTATGCTCATTTCTTTATTCTGGATAAAATGTTACTAGATGATCAGTATAAACAGTTTGAAGCCTATTCTCAGATTCATCGATTTTTAAAAGGCCATGCCTTTGCTATTGCTAGGAATCCAATTTTTCGTAAGGGAAGAAGAATTAGTGCTTTGGCTCTATTCATAAACATTTCCTTATACCGATTCTTATTACTGAAAAATATTGAAAAATCAAAAAAATTACATTAGAACGGGGGTGAGCAAGTGATTGATGGAAAACGATTATTATTTAGTTTGACCATAGTCAGCTATGCCTTGACGCTAGTAAGTGGAATTGTGTATCTGTTTAATAATAATAATGTTAGCTTGCTTTCTACTTTATTGTTCTTACTGGTTAGTAGCTTAATTGCCTGCTGGAATGATATCAAGTATTACTTAATCCATTTTATTTTCTATTTAACTATTTTTGTATTTCTGGTATCAAGACCGACCATTGATTATTTTAGGGATGGCGCTCTGGATACCTATCATCCGATAGCCTATCGCTTTGCCTTTATAGTCGTCATGGTTTCGATTCTGGGCTTGACCACAGGAGGCGTACTGGCTCGTTACTTCATAGCTAGGAAGAACATAAAAGTACCAAAGATAGGAAATTCTATAAAAGAGATTTATATCAAGCGGTTACGCTTTGTATCACTAGGAGTTTTTCTTCTCACCTATCCTTTCTATTTCATTCGGTTATTCGAACGGCTCCTGTATCGCTTGCAGACTTCCTACTATGCCTACTATGCAAATTTTGAAAGTAAACTGCCTTATTTTACCTACATTTTGTCTACCTTTACGGTCTACGCAATGTGTATGTATCTGGCAACCAAGCCAAAGAAATGGCAGGCCACAGCAGTGCTTGTCTCCTTTATTGCAGCCAATACTATTCATTTGGCAATTGGGACACGAAATCCCTTTATTTTAAGTATTTTATTTGCTTTTGTTTATTACTTCATGCGGGAGCAAACTGAAAAGGGAAAATGGATTGGGTTTAAAGAAAAGTTAGCGATTTTTGTAGGTTCTCCTATTCTCATGTTAGCGATGGGAGTGCTCAATTATGTACGGGATAATGTCCAGGTTTCCCATACAGGTTTCTGGGATATTCTGCTTGACTTTATCTATAAACAAGGAACCAGTTTTGGCGTTCTGGCTCGAGGTTTTCTATTTAACAGTAGCCTCCCTTACCGAGATTTCCGTAATTTTACTTTTGGTCCTGTCCTTGATTATTTTGCAAGGGGAAGCTTGGGGGCTATTTTCGGAGGAAAAGCCTTTGAACATACAACCAATAGTGTGGAGCTAGCTATTGATAGTAATAGTTATGCCCACAATTTGTCCTATCTTGTTTTGAATAAGGAATATTTAAAAGGACATGGTATCGGAAGTAGCTATATTATGGAGTTGTATACCGACTATGGTATGATAGGAGTCTTTCTGCTTAGTCTCTTACTCGGTATGCTATTTATAGCCATGCTGCAAGTAGCCTATCGTTCAAGAACAATCTTATTTGCCTTGTCCTTACTCATCTTGAATAATCTATTCTTTATGCCAAGAAGTAGCTTTTCAGAAAGTTTCTTCAATCTATTTACAATGCAATTCTGGGGAATTGTTCTTGTGATGATATTTGTAGCAAAAATGCTTACAAAAGAGAACCAGTATCTACTCAACAAAGGAGAAAAAAATCATGTTTGAACATTATTCAGTAGCTGATTTGTTTGCAAATCTTTACAAAAAACGAAAAGCAAATATTTTAGCTCTCATAGCTTTATTTGCTCTTATTGCTGTACCATTTACAATTAAAGCTGTTAAGAATAAAAATACTGTCAAAGACACAACAAGTTATTCAACTTATCTTAGCTATAAAATCACTCCTCCAGAAGATTCAGCTAAAACGATTTTGAATCATCAAATTGGTGGTTATAGTGATTTCTACGGAAAATTGATTGATGGGAATTTGAATGGAGCTTATCTTTTCAATGATGTAGAGCCGAGTGAGTTGAAAAAAATTGCCAGTGAATTGGATACGACAGAGACAACCTTGAAAAATTCTACAAGTGACTATTGGTGGAAAAAACTGACTGTTTACTATATGATTGACGATGCAGGGGTTGGTGTGAAAATTTTGACACCAAGTAAAGATGCTAATGACTTGTTGGAGCGAAAAATTGATGGATTGATTGAGAAATTTAAACACACTTATGCAAATGTAAAAATTGAAAAATTGGAAACCATCAACTCTAAAGAATTGAATGCAAACGGTGAGACAGCGCTTGGATTGAATGTGAAGAATTTGATTCTCCGTTTAGCTGTTATTGGAGTAGTCTGTGTGATTTTGGTTGTAATGGGAAATGTGTTGATTTATCTCTTTAACCCAACAATCAATAGAGCAGGTGATTTTTCTCAATATCAAATTGATTTTGTAACAGAGATTACAACAATTGCTAACCTAGCAGATGTCTTGTCATACAAAAATGCTGGACAGGAATTGACCATCGTTAGCTCAAATAAAGCTATCCTAGATAAATTGAAACAGAGTCAAGAGGCTTTAAAAGGAATGCATTTTGTAGATTTACAAGATGTATCATCTCTTTTGGAAAGAGATACAGTCCTTCTTGTTGAAGAATACGGAGTAACTCGTTATAAGAAATTTGAGCAAAGTCTTCAAATTCTTCGAAACTTAAATCGTTCTATCCTCGGTGTAGCAACCTTTAAATTATAAGCATTCGGATGCATTAGGTCTTCAAAGTCGGACAAGAGCCGATTTTGAAGGCTTTTTCTTTTAAAGTCTTCTACAGAAATAACCCTAGGAAAAATCGAGCCTGATAGAGGAGCCTTCTTTTGATAAAATCATAAAAATCTAGTATAATAGATAGAACTGAAAGTATGAGGTTACTAGCAATGAAAATGAAACAAATTAGTGATACAACTTTGAAAATCACGATGTCTTTAGAGGATTTGATGGATCGTGGAATGGAGATTGCTGACTTTCTCGTTCCTCAAGAAAAAACAGAAGAGTTCTTTTATGCTATCTTGGATGAGTTAGAGATGCCTGAGAGCTTTTTGGATACAGGTATGTTGAGCTTCCGTGTGACTCCAAAACCTGATAAGGTAGATGTCTTTGTAACCAAGTCAAAGATTGACCAAAATCTAGATTTTGAAGACTTATCGGATTTACCAGATATGGAAGAATTGGCTCAAATGTCGCCAGATGAGTTTATCAAAACCTTGGAAAAGAGCATTGCAGATAAAACCAAGGATGACATCGAAGCGATTCAATCTCTAGAGCAAGTAGAATCAAAAGAAGAAGAGCAGGAGCAGGCTGAACAAGAAGTTGAAAGCAAGAAAGAGCCTTACATCTACTACATCCTTTCTTTTGCTAAGTTAGCTGATTTGGTGGCTTTTGCCAAGACAGTGACTTTTGAGATGGAAACTTCTGAGCTCTACAAGATGAATGAGCGCTATTATTTGACCATTTTAGTGGATATTGAAAATCATCCAAGTCCATATCCAGCTTGGCTGTTGGCTCGTATGCGTGAGTTTGCAGATGATAGTGACATCAGTCGCTCAGTCTTGCAGGAGTATGGTCAAGTCTTGATGAATCACGATGCGGTGATTAATCTACAAAAGATTGGATAATCATTTCTGGAAAATTATTTCTAGATTTTAGGAAGAGCGAATCATTTGATTCGTTTTTTTCTTTTCTAGACTGAAATAGTGATTTACTATAATAGGAATTTTCACAAAATTCTGTTATAATGGCTATATTAGAAAATTTCGAGGAGACAAACATGACAGTTAAAATTGCTTTACTAGGATTTGGTACCGTTGCAAGTGGTGTGCCCTTCCTCCTAAAGGAAAATGGAGAAAAAATCAATCAATCAGCACATTCAGAGATTGAAGTTGCCAAGGTATTGGTCAAGGATGAAGATGAAAAGAATCGCTTGCTTGCAGCAGGGAATGACTTTAACTTTGTAACCAATGTGGATGATATTTTATCAGACCAAGATATTACCATCGTAGTGGAATTGATGGGACGTATCGAACCTGCTAAAACCTTTATCACTCGTGCCTTGGAAGCTGGAAAGCATGTTGTGACTGCCAATAAGGACCTTTTGGCTGTCCATGGTGCAGAATTGCTAGAAATCGCTCAAGCTAATAAGGTAGCACTTTACTACGAAGCAGCAGTAGCTGGTGGGATTCCAATTCTTCGTACTTTATCAAATTCCTTGACTTCTGATAAAGTCACGCGCGTGCTTGGAGTCGTTAACGGAACTTCCAACTTCATGATGACCAAGATGGTAGAAGAAGGATGGTCTTACGACGATGCTCTTGCGGAAGCGCAACGTCTAGGATTTGCAGAAAGCGACCCTACAAATGACGTGGATGGGATTGATGCAGCCTACAAGATGGTTATTTTGAGCCAATTTGCCTTTGGCATGAAGGTTGCCTTTGACGATGTAGCCCACAAGGGGATTCGTAACATCACACCAGAAGACGTAGCTGTAGCTCAAGAACTTGGCTATGTAGTGAAATTGGTTGGTTCTATCGAGGAAACTCCTTCAGGTATTGCTGCAGAAGTGACTCCAACCTTCCTACCTAAAGCGCACCCACTTGCTAGTGTGAATGGCGTAATGAACGCTGTCTTTGTAGAATCTATTGGTATTGGTGAGTCTATGTACTACGGACCAGGTGCGGGTCAAAAACCAACTGCAACAAGTGTTGTAGCAGATATTGTCCGTATCGTTCGTCGCCTGAATGATGGAACCATCGGTAAAGACTTCAACGAATACAATCGTGACTTGGTCTTGGCAAATCCTGAGGATGTTAAAGCAAACTACTACTTCTCAATCTTGGCACCAGACTCAAAAGGTCAGGTCTTGATGTTGGCTGAAATCTTTAATGCTCAAGATATTTCCTTCAAGCAAATCCTCCAAGATGGCAAAGAGGGTGACAAGGCGCGTGTCGTTATCATTACACACAAGATTAATAAATCTCAACTTGAAAATGTCGCAGCTGAATTGAAGAAGGTTTCAGAATTCGACCTCTTGAATACCTTCAAGGTGCTAGGAGAATAAGATGAAGATTATTGTACCTGCAACCAGTGCCAATATCGGTCCAGGTTTTGACTCGGTCGGTGTAGCTGTAACCAAGTATCTTCAAATTGAGGTCTGCGAAGAACGAGATGAGTGGTTGATTGAACACCAGATTGGCAAATGGATTCCTCATGACGAGCGTAATCTCTTGCTCAAAATTGCTTTGCAAATTGTACCAGACTTGCAACCAAGACGTTTGAAAATGACTAGTGATGTTCCCTTGGCGCGTGGTTTGGGTTCTTCCAGCTCGGTTATTGTTGCTGGAATTGAACTAGCCAACCAACTGGGCCAGCTCAACTTGTCAGACCATGAAAAATTGCAGTTAGCGACCAAGATTGAAGGACATCCTGACAATGTGGCTCCAGCCATTTATGGTAATCTTGTTATTGCAAGTTCCGTTGAAGGTCAAGTCTCTGCTATCGTAGCAGACTTCCCAGAGTGTGATTTCTTAGCCTACATTCCAAACTATGAATTGCGTACTCGAGACAGCCGTGGCGTCTTGCCTAAGAAATTATCTTACAAGGAAGCTGTTGGGGCTAGTTCTATCGCCAATGTAGCTGTTGCTGCCTTGTTGGCAGGAGATATGGTGACAGCTGGGCAAGCAATCGAGGGAGACCTCTTCCACGAGCGCTATCGTCAGGACTTGGTGAGAGAATTTGCGACGATTAAACAAGTGGCCAAAGAAAATGGTGCCTATGCAACCTACCTCTCTGGTGCTGGGCCGACAGTTATGGTTTTGGCTTCTCATGACAAGATGCCAACGATTAAGGCAGAATTGGAAAAGCAACCCTTCAAAGGCAAACTTCATGACTTGAAAGTTGATACCCAAGGGGTCCGTGTCGAAGCAAAATAAAGAATAGCAGATAGGATGGGGAAACTCTCGACCAGAGGGCTTCCTATCCTTTTTTTGAAAATAAGTCTAGTCAAAGAACTTGATAAAGGAGAAATTAAGATGGCAGAAATTTATCTAGCAGGCGGTTGTTTTTGGGGCCTAGAGGAATATTTTTCACGCATTTCTGGAGTGCTAACAACCAGTGTCGGCTACGCTAATGGTCAAGTCGAAACGACCAATTACCAGTTGCTCAAAGAAACAGACCATGCAGAAACGGTTCAAGTGATTTACGATGAGAAGGCAGTGTCACTTAGAGAGATTTTACTTTATTATTTCCGTGTTATCGACCCTTTATCCATCAATCAACAAGGGAATGACCGTGGACGTCAGTATCGGACCGGTATATATTACCAAGATAAAACAGACCTGCCAGCTATCTTCACAGTGGTGCAGGAGCAGGAGCGCATGCTTGGGCGAAAGATTGCAGTAGAGGTGGAGAAACTTCGCCACTACATTCTGGCTGAAGATTACCACCAAGACTATCTTAAGAAGAATCCTTCAGGTTACTGTCATATCGATGTGACCGATGCTGATAAGCCATTGATTGATGAAGCAAACTATGAAAAGCCTAGCCAAGAGATATTAAAGGAAAGCTTAACTGAAGAGTCCTATCGTGTCACCCAAGAAGCTGCTACAGAGGCTCCATTTACCAATGCCTATGACCAAACCTTTGAAGAGGGAATTTATGTAGACATCACGACAGGTGAGCCACTCTTTTTTGCCAAGGATAAGTTTGCCTCAGGTTGTGGTTGGCCAAGTTTTAGCCGTCCGATTTCCAAGGAATTGATTCATTATTACAAGGATATGAGCCATGGAATGGAGCGAATCGAGGTTCGTTCTCGGTCGGGGAATGCTCACTTGGGTCATGTTTTTACAGATGGACCTCGGGAGTTAGGTGGACTTCGTTACTGTATCAATTCGGCATCCTTGCGTTTTGTAGCCAAGGATGAGATGGAAGAGGAAGGATATGGCTATCTACTGTCTTACTTAAACAAATAAAACAGAGAGGGTGGGCACTTCCCACTTTCTTTATTTCCAGAATACGAATAGAAGGGATCTATGAAACACCTATTACCTTACTTTAAACCCTACATCAAGGAATCAATTTTAGCACCCTTGTTCAAGTTACTAGAAGCTGTTTTTGAGCTCTTAGTTCCAATGGTGATTGCTGGGATTGTTGACCAATCCTTGCCCCAGAAAAATCAAGGTCATCTATGGATGCAGATTGGTCTGCTCCTTATCTTTGCAGTGATTGGTGTTGTAGTGGCCTTGGTAGCTCAGTTTTACTCAGCTAAGGCTGCGGTTGGATTTGCCAAAGGACTGACAGATGATCTCTATCGTCATATTCTTTCCTTGCCCAAGGATAGCAGAGATCGTTTGACCACTTCTAGCTTGGTCACTCGCTTGACTTCGGATACCTACCAGATTCAAACTGGTATCAATCAATTCCTGCGTCTCTTTTTGCGAGCACCTATTATTGTCTTTGGCGCTATCTTTATGGCCTATCGCATCTCAGCTGAGATGACTTTCTGGTTCTTGGTCATGGTTGTCATTTTGACCATTGTCATTGTAGGGCTCTCTCGACTGGTCAATCCTCTCTACAGTAGTCTCAGAAATAAAACGGACCAACTGGTTCAGGAAACACGCCAGCAATTACAAGGCATGCGAGTTATTCGTGCTTTTGGTCAAGAAAAACGAGAGTTACAGATTTTTCAAACCCTTAACCAAGTCTATGCTAGATTACAAGAAAAGACGGGTTTCTGGTCCAGCTTATTAACACCCCTGACCTATCTGATTGTAAATGGAACTCTCCTAGTCATTATCTGGCAAGGCTATATTTCTATTCAAGGAGGATTGCTCAGTCAAGGTGCTCTCATTGCCCTTATCAACTATCTCTTGCAGATTTTGGTGTAATTGGTCAAGCTAGCCATGTTGATAAATTCTCTCAACCAGTCTTATATCTCAGCCAAGCGAATCGAGGAAGTCTTTTTCGAGGCTCCAGAAGATATCCATTCAGAGTTAGAAGAAAAGCAAGCTACCGATGATCGGGTTTTACAAGTCCAAGAATTGACCTTTACCTATCCTGATGCGGCCCGGCCTTCTCTGAGAGACATTTCCTTTGATATGAAGCAAGGGCAAATCCTTGGTATCATTGGGGGAACGGGTTCTGGTAAGTCAAGTTTGGTGCAACTCATCCTTGGACTTTATCCAGCAGACAAGGGGAGCATTTACCCTTATCGAGATGGATCTAGTCCTCGTAATTTGGAGCAGTGGCGGTCATGGATTGCCTATGTGCCCCAAAAAGTCGAACTCTTTAAGGGAACCATTCGTTCAAACTTGACTCTAGGTTTCAATCACGAAGTAACTGACCAAGAACTTTGGCAGGCCTTGGAAATTGCGCAAGCTAAGGATTTTGTCAGTGAAAAGGAAGAACTCTTGGATGCCCTAGTTGAGGCAGGAGGGCGAAATTTATCAGGTGGACAAAAACAAAGGCTGTCTATTGCTCGCGCAGTCTTGCGTCAGGCTCCATTTCTCATCCTAGATGATGCAACCTCGGCCCTCGACACTATTACCGAGTCCAAGCTCTTGAAAGCTATTCGAGAAAATCTGCCAAATACGAGCTTAATCTTGATTTCTCAACGAACCTCGACTTTACAGATGGCTGACCAGATTCTCCTATTGGAAAAAGGGGAACTACTAGCTATCGGCAAGCACGAGGACTTGATGAAGACCAGTCAAGTCTATCGTGAAATCAATGCATCTCAACATGGAAAGGAGGACTAGCATGAGACGACAAACTGCAAACCAGACGCTCACACGTTTGGCTAAAGACCTTGCAAGTCATCCTCTCCTCCTTTTCCTAGCCTTTATAGGAACTATTGCTCAGGTTGGCTTATCAATCTACCTACCTATTCTGATTGGGCAGGTCATCGACCAGGTTCTGGTGGCTGAGTCTTCGCTAGTTTTTTGGCAAATTTTCATTCAGATGGTATTGGTGGTTATAGGAAATACACTAGTTCAATGGGCCAATCCTCTCCTCTATAATCGCCTAATTTTCTCTTATACTAAAGACTTGCGAGAGCGAATCATCCATAAGCTACATCGTTTACCGATTGCTTTTGTGGATCGGCAAGGCAGTGGGGAGATGGTCAGTCGTGTAACCACGGATATCGAACAGTTGGCAGCTGGCTTGACCATGATTTTTAACCAATTTTTCATTGGCGTCTTGATGATTTTAGTTAGTATTCTTGCCATGCTCCAAATTCATCTCCTGATGACACTCTTAGTCTTGCTGTTGACGCCACTGTCTATGGTGATTTCACGCTTCATTGCCAAACGCTCCTATCATCTCTTCCAGAAGCAAACAGAGACGAGGGGAATTCAGACACAGTTGATTGAAGAATCGCTTAGTCAACAGACCATTATCCAGTCCTTCAATGCTCAGGAAGAGTTTATCCAAAGACTGCACGATGACAATGACAACTACGCAGGCTATTCTCAATCAGCCATCTTTTATTCATCAACGGTTAATCCTTCGACTCGCTTTGTAAATGCGCTCATTTATGCGCTTCTAGCTGGAGTAGGAGCTTATCGTATCATGATGGGTTCCACCTTGACCATCGGGCGTTTAGTGACTTTTTTGAACTATGTTCAGCAGTATACCAAGCCCTTTAACGATATTTCCTCAGTTCTAGCCGAATTGCAAAGTGCCTTGGCTTGTGCAGAACGTGTTTATGCTGTCTTAGAAAGTCCTGAGGTGGCTGAAACAGGTAAGGAAGTCTTGACTAGTGACCAAGTTAAGGGAGTTATTTCCTTTAAACATATCTCTTTTGGCTACAATCCTGAAAAGATTTTGATTAAAGACTTATCTATCGATATCCCAGCCGGTAGCAAGGTGGCTATTGTTGGTCCGACAGGTGCTGGAAAATCAACCCTTATTAATCTCCTCATGCGTTTTTATCCCATTAATTCAGGAGATATCTTGCTGGATGGGAAATCCATTTATGACTATAGTCGTTCCTCTTTACGTCAGCAGTTTGGCATGGTTCTCCAAGAAACCTGGCTCAAGCAAGGGACCATTCATGATAATATTACTTTTGGGAATCCTGATGCTAGTCGGGAGCAGGTGATTGCTGCTGCCAAAGCAGCCAATGCAGACTTTTTCATCCAACAGTTACCGCAGGGTTACGATACCAAGTTGGAAAATGCAGGAGAATCTCTATCTGTTGGTCAAGCTCAGCTCTTGACTATTGCCCGAGTCTTTTTAGCTATTCCAAAGATTCTTATCTTAGACGAGGCGACTTCCTCCATCGATACGCGGACAGAAGTGCTGGTACAGGATGCCTTTGCTAAACTCATGGAGGGGCGCACAAGTTTTATTATTGCTCACCGCTTGTCTACCATTCAGGATGCGGATTTGATTCTTGTCTTGGTGGATGGTGACATTGTTGAGTATGGTAACCATCAGGAACTCATGGCTCGAAAGGGGAAGTATTATCAAATGCAGCAAGCTGCAGCTTTTAGCTCAGAATAAGCCTTCCTATTTTAAAATCTTATGGACGAAAAAAAGTTGCCTTCGGGTGACTTTTTTGTTACAATAGCTAGAAAAAATCACGACCTTAGAAGGAGAAAAACAATGAAAGTCTATCAGCATGTAAATATCGTGACTTGTGACCAAGATTTCCATGTTTATTTGAATGGAATCTTAGCTGTTAAAGATTCTCAAATCGTCTATGTCGGTCAAGAGAAGTCAGAGATTTTAAATCAAGCTGAGCAGATTATAGACTATCAGGGAGCTTGGATTATGCCTGGTTTGGTTAATTGCCACACACATTCTGCAATGACAGGTCTGAGAGGGATTCGAGATGATAGCAATCTTCATGAATGGCTCAATGACTATATATGGCCAGCAGAAGCTGAGTTTACTCCCGACATGACTACCAAGGCGGTCAAAGAAGCTCTAACAGAGATGCTCCAGTCAGGAACAACAACCTTTAATGATATGTATAATCCCAATGGTGTGGATATTGAGCAGATTTATCAGGCAGTGAAAGATTCTAAGATGCGTTCTTATTTCTCACCGACCCTCTTTTCTTCAGATACAGAAACAACTGCTGAGACCATTGCTAGAACACGAGCCATCATTGAGGAAATTATTGGATATAAAAATCCAAATTTCAAGGTTATGGTAGCCCCACATTCTCCCTACAGTTGTAGTAGAGACTTGCTGGAAGAAAGCTTAGATATGGCAAAAGAGTTGAATATTTCTCTCCATATCCATGTGGCGGAGACCAAGGAAGAATCGGGAATTATCCTGAAACGATACGGCAAACGTCCCCTTGCTTTTCTAGAAGAACTGGGTTACTTAGGTCATCCTTCTGTCTTTGCTCATGGAGTAGAACTAAATGATAGAGAAATTGAACGTCTGTCATCTTCTCAAGTCGCTATCGCCCACAATCCTATCAGCAACCTCAAACTGGCCTCAGGAATTGCTCCAATTATCCAGCTCCAAAAAGCAGGAGTGGCAGTAGGAATTGCGACAGATTCGGTTGCTTCCAATAACAATCTAGATATGTTTGAGGAAGGACGGACTGCAGCCCTTCTTCAGAAGATGAAAAGTGGGGATGCCAGCCAATTTCCTATCGAAATGGCTCTAAAAGCGCTGACAATCGAAGGGGCTAAGGTTCTTGGAATGGAAGAAGAGATTGGGAGTCTGGAAGTTGGCAAGCAAGCAGATTTTCTAGTCATTCAACCACAAGGGAAAATCCATCTTCAACCCCAAGAAAATATGCTTTCCCACTTAGTCTATGCAGTCAAATCCAGTGATGTAGATGATGTTTATATCGCCGGAGAACAGGTTGTGAAGCAAGGCCAAGTCTTGACAGCAGAACTTTAAAAGAAAAACCAAAAAAAGTTTAAAAAAAGTTTGCAAAAATCTTGCATTCTTTTTTTGACTATGCTATACTTATATACGGTTTGAAAAAACTGCCTAAGACAGTAGGGGAGCTCGACTCATAAGTATCCTACCGAGGACAAAACGTATCATGTAAAAAGAAGCGTATTGTACTTTCGTGTCTAGGTTTGGGCGCGTTTTTCTTTTGGAAAAATTCCCCAAGCAAAATAATAACGGAGGTGAACACACTAATGAGTGAAGCAATTATTGCTAAAAAAGCGGAACTAGTTGACGTAGTAGCTGAAAAAATGAAAGCTGCTGCATCTATCGTCGTTGTAGACGCTCGTGGTTTGACAGTTGAGCAAGATACAGTTCTTCGTCGTGAGCTTCGTGGAAGCGAAGTTGAGTATAAAGTTATTAAAAACTCAATCTTGCGTCGTGCAGCTGAAAAAGCTGGTCTTGAAGATCTTGCATCTGTATTCGTTGGACCATCTGCAGTAGCATTTTCTAACGAAGATGTTATCGCACCAGCGAAAATCTTGAACGACTTTTCTAAAAACGCTGAAGCACTTGAAATCAAAGGTGGTGCAATCGAAGGCGCTGTCGCATCTAAAGAAGAGATTCTTGCACTTGCAACTCTTCCAAACCGCGAAGGACTTCTTTCTATGCTCCTTTCTGTACTTCAAGCGCCAGTGCGCAACGTTGCTCTTGCAGTCAAAGCGGTTGCAGAAAGCAAAGAAGACGCAGCTTAGTCTTAAGCTACGCAGCGTAGCCTAGCTACGAAAAAACTATTATAAAAATTAAAACTTATTTGGAGGAAATAACAATGGCATTGAACATTGAAAACATTATTGCTGAAATTAAAGAAGCTTCAATCCTTGAATTGAACGACCTTGTAAAAGCTATCGAAGAAGAATTTGGTGTAACTGCAGCTGCTCCTGTAGCTGTTGCTGCAGCTGGTGCTGCTGACGCTGGTGCTGCTAAAGATTCATTCGACGTTGAATTGACATCTGCAGGTGATAAAAAAGTTGGCGTTATCAAAGTTGTACGTGAAATCACAGGTCTTGGACTTAAAGAAGCTAAAGAACTTGTTGACGGTGCACCAGCACTTGTTAAAGAAGGCGTTGCAACTGCAGAAGCTGAAGAAATCAAAGCTAAATTGGAAGAAGCTGGAGCTTCAGTTACTCTTAAATAATAGAGCGACTACATTAGTAGCTTAAAAACATGATTAAACCGCTATTCTTAGGATTAGCGGTTTTTATTTTTGTTCTAGAAGGGGCAAAAAAGAAGGTTTTAGGGACTTCTTTCCTATCAACTTTTTTCTATTTTCTGCCATTCATGTTATAATAGATAAATATGAAGAATCGGAGTGAGACTATGAAATACAAACGGATTGTCTTTAAGGTGGGGACTTCTTCTCTGACAAATGAGGATGGAAGTTTATCACGTAGTAAGGTAAAGGCTATTACCCAGCAGTTGGCTATGCTACACGAGGCTGGTCATGAGTTGATTTTGGTGTCGTCGGGTGCCATTGCGGCTGGTTTTGGGGCCTTAGGATTTAAAAAGCGTCCGACTAAGATTGCTGATAAACAGGCTTCAGCAGCGGTAGGGCAAGGACTTTTGTTGGAAGAATACACGACCAATCTTCTCTTGCGCCAAATCGTTTCTGCACAAATCTTGCTGACCCAGGACGACTTTGTTGATAAGCGTCGTTATAAAAATGCCCATCAAGCTTTGTCAGTTCTACTTAGCCGTGGGGCGATTCCTATCATTAATGAGAATGATAGTGTTGTTATTGATGAACTCAAAGTTGGGGACAATGACACTCTGAGTGCACAGGTAGCGGCTATGGTCCAAGCAGACCTTTTGGTTCTCTTGACAGATGTAGACGGCCTCTATACTGGAAATCCTAATTCAGATCCAAGAGCCAAACGTTTGGAGCGAATCGAGACCATTAATCGTGAGATTATTGATATGGCTGGTGGAGCTGGCTCGTCAAATGGAACTGGGGGCATGCTAACAAAAATCAAGGCTGCAACTATTGCGACAGAATCAGGAGTTCCTGTTTATATCTGCTCATCCTTGAAGGTAGATGCCATGATTGAGGCGGCTGAGGAGAGCAAAGATGGTTCTTACTTTGTTGCGCAAGAGAAGGGACTTCGTACCCAGAAACAATGGCTGGCTTTCTATGCTCAGAGTCAAGGTTCTATTTGGGTTGATAAAGGGGCTGCTGAAGCTCTCTCTCAACATGGAAAGAGTCTTCTCTTATCTGGTATTGTTGAAGCAGAAGGAGCCTTTTCTTACGGTGATATCGTGACAGTATTTGACAAGGAAAGTGGAAAATCACTTGGAAAAGGGCGCGTGCAATTTGGGGCATCTGCTTTGGAGGATATGTTGCGTTCTCAAAAAGCCAAGGGTGTCTTGATTCACCGTGATGACTGGATTTCCATTACTCCTGAAATCCAACTACTCTTTACAGAATTTTAGAGGTAAACTATGGTAAGTACACAAGAACAATTTGAACAGGTACAGGCTGTTAAAAAATCGATCAACACAGCTAGTGAAGTCGTGAAAAACCAAGCCCTGCTAGACATGGCTGATTACTTAGTGGCTGCTACTGAGGAGATTTTAGCGGCCAATGCTCTCGATATGGCAGCGGCCAAGGGTAAAATCTCAGATGTGATGCTGGATCGTCTTTATTTGGATGCAGGTCGTATAGAAGCGATGGCAACTGGAATTCGTGAAGTGGTTGCCTTACCAGATCCAATCGGTGAAGTTTTAGAAACCAATCATCTTGAAAATGGTTTGGTTATCACAAAGAAGCGTGTAGCTATGGGCGTTATTGGTATTATCTATGAAAGCCGTCCAAATGTGACGTCTGATGCGGCTGCTTTGGCTCTCAAGAGTGGAAATGCGGTTGTTCTTCGTAGTGGTAAGGACGCCTATCAAACAGCCCATGCTATTGTCACAGCCTTGAAGAAGGGCTTGGAAACGACTACTATTCACCCAGATGTGATTCAACTAGTGGAAGATACCAGTCGAGAAAGTAGCTATGCCATGATGAAGGCAAAGGGTTATCTAGACCTTCTCATCCCTCGCGGAGGAGCTGGCTTGATTAATGCAGTGGTTGAGAATGCTATTGTGCCTGTTATTGAGACAGGGACTGGTATTGTCCATGTTTATGTGGATAAGGATGCAGACGAAGACAAGGCTCTGTCTATCATCAACAATGCTAAAACCAGTCGTCCTTCTGTTTGTAATGCCATGGAGGTTCTGCTTGTTCATGAAGATAAGGCAGCAAGCTTCCTTCCTCGTTTGGAGCAAGTGCTAGTTGTCGATCGAAAAGAAGCTGGACTTGAACCGATTCAATTTCGTTTAGATGAAAAAGCTAGTCGATATATTTCTGGACAAGCAGCAGAGATCCAAGACTTTGACACCGAGTTTTTAGACTATATCCTAGCGGTTAAGGTCGTTAGCAGTTTAGAAGAAGCGGTTGAGCATATTGAAGCACACAGCACCCATCATTCGGATGCGATTGTGACTGAAAATTCTGGTGCTGCTGCTTACTTTACAGACCAAGTGGACTCGGCAGCAGTTTATGTCAATGCTTCAACGCGTTTCACCGATGGAGGTCAATTTGGTCTGGGATGTGAAATGGGGATTTCTACTCAGAAATTGCATGCGCGTGGTCCCATGGGCTTGAAGGAATTGACCAGCTACAAGTATGTGGTTACTGGTGACGGACAGATAAGGGAGTAAGAGATGAAGATTGGATTTATCGGTTTGGGGAATATGGGAGCTAGCTTGGCTAAGGCTGTTTTGCAGGCCAAGACGTGTGATGACATTCTTCTTGCCAATCGTAGTCAAGCCAAGGTTGATGCTTTCATCGCCAACTTTGGTGGTCAGGCTTCCAGCAATGAAGAGATTTTTGCAGAAGCAGATGTGATTTTTCTAGGAGTGAAGCCTGCTCAGTTTTCTGAACTGCTTTCTCAATATCAGACCATTCTTGAAAAAAGAGAAAGTCTTCTTTTGATTTCGATGGCAGCTGGATTGACCTTGGAAAAACTGGCTAGTCTTCTTCCAAGTCAACACCGAATTATTCGTATGATGCCAAATACCCCTGCTTCTATCGGTCAAGGAGTCATTAGTTATGCCTTGTCTTCTAATTGCAGGGCTGAGGACAGTGAGCTATTTTGTCAGCTTTTAACTAAGGCTGGTCTCTTGGTTGAACTAGGAGAAGGTTTAATCGACGCAGCGACAGGTCTTGCAGGTTGTGGACCAGCCTTTGTCTATCTTTTTATCGAGGCCTTGGCAGATGCAGGTGTTCAGACTGGATTGCCACGAGAAACAGCATTGAAAATGGCAGCTCAAACTGTGGTAGGAGCTGGGCAATTGGTCTTAGAAAGCCAGCAACATCCTGGAGTTTTGAAAGACCAAGTATGCAGCCCAGGCGGTTCGACTATCGCTGGTGTAGCAAGCTTAGAAGCACATGCCTTTAGAGGAACCGTTATGGAGGCAGTCAAAAAAGCCTACAAACGAACTAAAAAACTGGGTAAATAAGAGGTGGCTTTGACTGCCTCTTTTATGGTGGTTGAAATGAGAAGACAAAAAGATTGTCACAAACCCCTATTTTTTTGATAGAATAGAAGTAGTAAAAAAGAAATGAGTTAGACATGTCAAAAGGATTTTTAGTCTCTCTTGAGGGACCAGAGGGAGCAGGAAAGACCAGTGTTTTAGAGGCACTGTTACCAATTTTAGAGGAAAAAGGGGTAGGGGTGCTGACGACCCGTGAACCTGGCGGAGTCTTGATTGGGGAGAAGATTCGTCAAGTAATTTTGGACCCAAGTCATACTCAGATGGATGCTAAAACAGAGCTTTTACTCTATATCGCCAGTCGCAGACAGCACTTGGTGGAAAAAGTTCTTCCAGCACTTGAAGCTGGTAAGTTGGTCATTATAGACCGCTTTATTGATAGTTCTCTTGCATATCAGGGATTTGGTCGTGGTTTGGATATTGACGCCATTGATTGGCTCAATCAGTTTGCGACAGATGGCCTTAAACCTGATTTGACACTCTATTTTGACATCGAGGTGGAAGAAGGGCTGGCTCGTATTGCTGCTAATAGTGACCGCGAGGTCAATCGTTTGGACTTGGAAGGGTTGGACTTGCATAAAAAAGTCCGTCAAGGCTACCTTTCTCTTCTGGACAAAGAAAGAAATCGCATTGTCAAGATTGATGCCAGTCTCCCATTGGATGAGGTTGTGGAAACGACCAAGGATGTCTTATTTGACAGAATGGGATTATCTAAATGAAACAAGATCAACTAAAGGATTGGCAGCCAGATCAGTTTGACCGCTTTGTCCGTATCCTAGAACAAGACCAGCTCAATCATGCCTACCTCTTTTCAGGTTTCTTTGGAAGCTTGGAAATGGCGCAGTTCTTGGCTAAGAGCCTCTTTTGTACGGATAAGGTAGGCGTTTTACCGTGTGAGAAATGCCGAAATTGTAAGCTGATTGAACAGGGAGAATTTCCCGATGTCACCTTGATTAAGCCAGTCAATCAGGTCATTAAGACAGAACGGATTCGAGAATTGGTGGGGCAGTTTTCTCAAGCAGGGATTGAAAGTCAGCAACAGGTCTTTATCATTGAACAAGCTGAGAAAATGCATCCCAACGCAGCTAATTCTCTGCTCAAGGTCATCGAAGAACCCCAGAGTGAGGTTTACATTTTTTTCCTGACCAGCGACGAAGAAAAGATTTTACCGACAATACGAAGTCGGACCCAGATTTTCCACTTTAAAAAGCAAGAAGAAAAACTTATCTTGCTTTTAGAACAAATGGGACTGGTTAAGAAAAAAGCAACTTTTTTAGCTCAGTTTGCTCAATCGCGAGCTGAAGCAGAAAAGTTGGCAAATCAGGCAAGTTTTTGGACCTTGGTTGATGAAAGTGAACGCCTGACGACTTGGTTAGTAGCTAAGAAAAAAGAAAGTTATTTGCAGGCTGCTAAATTAGCTAGCTTGGCAGATGACAAGGAAAAACAAGATCAGGTTTTACGGATTCTTGAAGTTTTCTGTGGGCAAGATATCCTGCAAGCAAGAGTTCGGGTGATTCTACAAGATTTGTTAGAAGCTAGAAAAATGTGGCAGGCTAATGTCAGCTTTCAAAATGCCATGGAATATCTGGTCTTAAAAGAAATATAAACTCAAAAATGAAGGATAAAGAAAGGAAAGGGCTGTTTTATGGACAAAAAAGAATTATTTGACGCGCTGGATGATTTTTCCCAACAGTTGTTGGTAACCTTGGCCGATGTGGAAGCCATCAAGAAAAATCTCAAGAGCCTGGTAGAGGAAAATACAGCTCTTCGCTTGGAAAATAGTAAGTTGCGCGAACGCTTGGGTGAGGTGGAAGCAGATGCTCCCGTCAAGGCCAAACATGTTCGCGAAAGTGTCCGTCGCATTTACCGTGATGGATTTCACGTTTGTAATGATTTTTATGGACAACGTCGAGAGCAGGACGAGGAATGTATGTTCTGTGACGAGTTGTTATACAGGGAGTAGGCATGCAGATTCAAAAAAGTTTTAAGGGGCAGTCTCCCTATGGCAAGCTGTATCTAGTGGCAACGCCGATTGGCAATCTAGACGATATGACCTTTCGAGCTATCCAGACCTTGACAGAAGTGGACTGGATTGCTGCTGAGGACACGCGCAATACAGGGCTTTTGCTCAAGCATTTTGACATTTCTACCAAACAGATTAGTTTTCATGAGCACAATGCCAAGGAAAAGATTCCTGATTTGATTGATTTCCTGAAAGCAGGGCAAAGTATTGCTCAGGTATCCGATGCAGGTCTGCCTAGCATTTCAGACCCTGGCCATGATTTGGTCAAGGCTGCGATTGAGGAAGAAATCGCAGTTATCACTGTTCCAGGTGCCTCTGCAGGAATTTCTGCCTTGATTGCCAGTGGTTTAGCGCCACAGCCACACATATTTTACGGCTTCTTACCCAGAAAATCAGGCCAGCAAAAGCAATTTTTCGACTTGAAAAAAGACTATCCAGAAACTCAAATTTTCTATGAATCGCCTCATCGTGTGGCAGATACGCTAGAAAATATGCTAGAAGTCTATGGTGACCGCTCGGTAGTCTTGGTAAGAGAATTGACAAAGATTTACGAAGAATACCAACGAGGAAAAATCTCTGAATTGCTGGAAAGTATCGCTGAAACGCCTCTCAAGGGTGAATGCCTTCTCATCGTGGAAGGTGCCAGTCAGGATGTGGAGGAAAAAGACGAGGAAGACTTGTTCTTAGAAATCCAAGCCCGCATACAGCAAGGTATGAAGAAAAATCAAGCCATTAAGGAAGTAGCTAAGTTTTACCAGTGTAATAAAAGCCAGCTTTACGCTGCCTACCATGACTGGGAAGAAAAACAAGAAAATGACTAAACAGGGAAGTTTGCCTTCTTCCCTTTTTTTGTTATACTAGTAGAAGAAAAAAATAGAAAGATTTGTGGGAGTGAAAAAGTCCGGGGGGACTTTTTCAGCCTGAGCCAGAAAACTCGAGAGCGAGGAAAGTCCGATTGGCTTTTTCAATGTGAAACTTGTCTTCACACTCCCAAAGAGGTATTAGTGTCGTGTCTCAATCTTATATCAATGTTATCGGTGCTGGTTTGGCAGGTTCTGAAGCAGCCTACCAAATCGCAGAGCGTGGTATTCCAGTTAAACTTTATGAAATGCGTGGTGTCAAGTCAACACCTCAACATAAAACAGACAATTTTGCTGAGTTAGTTTGTTCTAATTCCCTTCGTGGGGATGCTCTTACAAATGCTGTCGGGCTTCTCAAGGAAGAAATGCGTCGCTTGGGTTCTGTTATTTTGGAATCTGCTGAGGCTACACGGGTTCCTGCAGGTGGTGCGCTTGCGGTGGACCGTGATGGTTTCTCACAGATGGTGACTGAAAAAGTGACCAACCACCCCTTGATTGAAGTGGTTCGTGATGAAATTACAGAATTACCAACAGATGTTATCACAGTTGTGGCTACTGGTCCCTTGACTAGTGATGCCCTAGCTGAGAAAATTCATGCCCTTAATAATGGAGATGGTTTCTATTTCTACGATGCGGCAGCGCCTATTATCGACGTCAATACCATCGATATGAGCAAGGTCTATCTCAAATCACGTTATGATAAGGGAGAAGCGGCCTACCTCAATGCTCCAATGACCAAGCAAGAGTTTATGGATTTCCATGAAGCCTTGGTCAATGCTGAAGAAGCACCGCTTAATTCTTTTGAAAAAGAAAAGTACTTTGAAGGATGTATGCCTATCGAAGTCATGGCCAAACGTGGCATTAAAACTATGCTTTATGGTCCTATGAAACCAGTCGGTTTGGAGTATCCAGACGACTATACTGGACCTCGTGATGGCGAATTCAAAACACCTTATGCTGTGGTTCAACTTCGTCAGGACAATGCGGCTGGTAGCCTATACAATATCGTCGGTTTCCAAACCCATCTCAAATGGGGAGAACAAAAGCGCGTCTTCCAAATGATTCCAGGTCTTGAAAATGCGGAGTTTGTTCGTTATGGTGTTATGCACCGCAATTCTTACATGGATTCACCAAATCTTCTGGAGCAGACTTACCGTTCTAAGAAACAACCAAATCTCTTCTTTGCTGGTCAGATGACGGGTGTGGAAGGCTATGTTGAATCAGCAGCGTCAGGATTAGTTGCGGGAATTAATGCAGCTCGTCTTTTCAAGGGAGAAAGTCCAGCTATTTTCCCAGAGACGACAGCGATTGGCAGTCTGGCTCATTACATCACCCATGCGGACAGCAAACATTTCCAACCAATGAATGTCAATTTTGGAATTATCAAGGAGTTGGAAGGTGAGCGTATTCGTGATAAGAAGGCTCGTTATGAAAAAATTGCAGAGCGTGCCCTCAGCGACTTAGAGGAATTTTTGACTGTCTAATTTTTTTGAAAGAATTGCTCATGATACTATAAAAATCTTAGAAATTGTGATAAAATAGGTAGGATAAAAAAAGGAGAGTGAAAATGGCGAATCCCAAGTATAAACGTATTTTAATCAAGTTATCAGGTGAAGCCCTTGCCGGTGAACGTGGCGTAGGGATTGATATCCAAACAGTTCAAACAATCGCAAAAGAGATTCAAGAAGTTCATAGCTTAGGTATCGAAATTGCCCTTGTTATTGGTGGAGGAAATCTCTGGCGTGGTGAACCTGCTGCAGAAGCAGGAATGGACCGAGTTCAGGCAGATTACACAGGAATGCTTGGGACCGTTATGAATGCTCTTGTGATGGCAGATTCATTGCAACAAGTTGGTGTCGATACTCGAGTGCAAACTGCCATTGCCATGCAACAAGTGGCAGAGCCTTATGTCCGTGGACGTGCCCTTCGTCACCTTGAAAAAGGCCGTATCGTTATCTTTGGTGCTGGAATTGGTTCACCTTACTTCTCAACTGATACAACAGCAGCCCTTCGTGCAGCTGAAATAGAAGCGGATGCCATCCTCATGGCTAAAAATGGTGTCGATGGTGTTTACAATGCCGATCCTAAGAAAGACAAGACAGCTGTTAAGTTTGAAGAATTGACCCACCGTGACGTTATCAATAAAGGTCTTCGTATCATGGACTCAACAGCTTCAACCCTCTCAATGGACAACGACATTGACTTGGTTGTCTTCAATATGAATCAACCAGGCAACATCAAACGTGTCGTATTTGGTGAAAATATCGGAACAACAGTTTCAAATAATATCGAAGAAAAGGAATAAAAAAGATTATGGCTAACGCAATTATTGAAAAAGCTAAAGAGAGAATGACCCAGTCTCACCAATCACTTGCTCGTGAATTTGGTGGTATCCGTGCCGGCCGTGCCAATGCAAGCTTGCTTGACCGTGTACATGTAGAATACTATGGAGTAGAAACTCCTCTTAATCAAATCGCTTCAATTACGATTCCAGAAGCACGTGTTTTGTTGGTAACACCATTTGACAAGTCTTCATTGAAAGATATCGAACGTGCTTTGAACGCTTCTGATCTTGGTATTACACCAGCTAACGACGGTTCTGTGATTCGCTTGGTTATCCCTGCTCTTACAGAAGAAACTCGTCGTGACCTTGCTAAAGAAGTGAAGAAGGTCGGTGAGAATGCTAAAGTGGCTGTTCGCAATATCCGTCGTGATGCTATGGACGAAGCAAAGAAACAAGAAAAAGCAAAAGAAATCACTGAAGACGAATTGAAGACTCTTGAAAAAGATATTCAAAAAGTAACAGACGATGCTGTTAAACACATCGACGACATGACTGCCAACAAAGAGAAAGAACTTTTGGAAGTCTAAAAATAAACAGAAAAACTCAGTTGGCATTGCTGGCTGAGTTTTATTCGAAAGAAGGAAATATGAATACAAATCTTGCAAGTTTTATCGTTGGACTCATCATCGATGAAAATGATCGTTTTTACTTTGTGCAAAAGGATGGCCAGACCTATGCGCTTGCCAAGGAAGAAGGTCAACATACAGTAGGCGACACGGTTAAAGGTTTTGCCTACACGGATATGAAGCAAAAGCTCCGCTTGACCACTTTAGAAGTAACTGCCACTCAGGACCAATTTGGTTGGGGAACTGTAACAGAAGTACGCAAGGACTTGGGAGTCTTTGTCGATACAGGCCTACCTGACAAGGAAATCGTTGTGTCACTCGATATCCTCCCTGAGCTCAAGGAACTCTGGCCTAAGAAGGGAGACCAACTCTACATCCGTCTTGAAGTGGACAAGAAAGACCGTATCTGGGGCCTCTTGGCTTATCAAGAAGACTTCCAACGTCTAGCTCGTCCTGCTTACAACAATATGCAGAACCAAAACTGGCCAGCCATTGTTTACCGTCTCAAGTTGTCAGGAACTTTTGTTTACCTGCCAGAGAATAACATGCTTGGCTTTATCCATCCTAGCGAGCGCTACGCAGAGCCACGTTTGGGGCAAGTCTTAGATGCGCGTGTCATTGGTTTCCGCGAGGTTGACCGTACGCTGAATCTCTCCCTCAAACCACGTTCCTTTGAAATGTTGGAAAATGATGCTCAGATGATTTTGACTTACTTGGAAAGTAATGGAGGTTTTATGACCTTGAATGATAAGTCATCCCCTGAGGATATCAAGGCAACCTTTGGTATTTCTAAAGGTCAGTTTAAGAAAGCACTCGGTGGCTTGATGAAGGCTGGTAAAATCAAGCAAGACCAGTTTGGGACAGAGTTGATTTAGGGAGACATATGAGAAAATCATTTTACACTTGGCTCATGACCGAGCGCAACCCTAAAAGTAACAGCCCCAAAGCAATTTTGGCAGACCTCGCTTTTGAAGAGTCAGCCTTCCCAAAACACACAGATGATTTTGATGAGGTGAGTCGCTTTTTGGAGGAGCACGCTAGTTTCTCTTTCAACCTAGGAGACTTTGACGCTATCTGGCAAGAATACTTAGAACACTAGCGTATTCACTGGGTTTGGGCTAGTAATTTCTCCCTCCCTCTGCTATAATAAAAAGAAATAAAAGAATTAGAGAGGTTCTTTATTTGAAGGAACATTCAATAGACATTCAACTGAGTCATCCAGATGACCTGTTTCATCTTTTTGGTTCCAATGAACGCCATCTTCGTTTGATGGAAGAAGAGCTTGATGTGGTGATTCATGCTCGTACGGAGATTGTGCAGGTTTTGGGAGAGGAGACTGCCTGTGAAGAGGCTCGTCAGGTTATTCAAGCCCTCATGGTCTTGGTAAATCGTGGGATGACCGTTGGTACGCCAGATGTGGTCACTGCGATTAGCATGGTCAAAAACGATGAAATCGACAAGTTTGTCGCCCTTTACGAAGAAGAAATTATCAAGGACAATACAGGGAAGCCTATCCGTGTCAAAACCTTGGGTCAAAAACTTTATGTGGATAGTGTCAAACAGCATGATGTGACCTTTGGAATCGGGCCCGCAGGAACAGGGAAGACCTTTCTTGCAGTTACTTTGGCCGTGACTGCCCTTAAACGTGGCCAGGTCAAACGAATTATCTTGACACGTCCAGCGGTTGAGGCAGGAGAGAGTCTAGGTTTTCTTCCGGGTGATCTTAAAGAGAAGGTAGATCCTTACCTTAGACCTGTTTATGATGCCTTGTATCAGATTCTAGGCAAAGACCAGACGACTCGTCTCATGGAGCGTGAAATTATCGAGATTGCACCCCTTGCCTATATGCGTGGACGGACCTTGGAGGATGCCTTTGTCATTCTCGATGAGGCGCAAAATACGACTATCATGCAGATGAAGATGTTCTTAACTCGTTTAGGATTTAATTCTAAGATGATTGTCAATGGAGATATCAGTCAGATTGATCTTCCGCGTAATGTCAAGTCCGGTTTGATTGATGCCCAAGAGAAACTCAAGAATATCCATCAGATTGACTTTGTTCATTTTTCAGCCAAGGATGTGGTTCGCCATCCAGTTGTCGCTCAGATTATCCGAGCTTATGAACCAGCTCCAGTTAAAAAAGAAGAGCGTGAAGAAGTCCAAGAAGAAAGAGAATAGCAAAAAAGAGCAGTTCAGGTGGAATTGCTCTTTCTTTTATCTGATAATTAGATTTTTTAGATTAGTTCATCAATTGGAGTATGTTTTTTATCGAGACCTTGGGCTACTGGAAGACTGGTTAAGTAACCTTGATAAGTAGTAACACCTTGGCGCAAGCCCTCATCCTCAGAGATTGCTTGTACAAAACCTTTACCAGCCAAAGCTTCAATATAAGGAAGAGTGACATTGGTTAGGGCAATGGTTGAAGTACGAGCAACCGCACCAGGGATGTTGGCAACGGCATAGTGGAGAACACCGTGTTTTTCATATACAGGCTCATCGTGCGTTGTCACACGGTCAGCTGTCTCGATAACACCACCTTGGTCAACGGCAACGTCAACGATGACAGATCCTGGACGCATTTGCTTGACCATCTCATCTGTGACCAGTTTTGGTGCCTTGGCACCTGGGATGAGAACCGCTCCGATCACCACATCCGCATCTTTCACACTGGCTTCGATGTTGAATGAATTGGACATAAGGGTTTGGATTTGATGACCAAAGACTTCTTCGAGGACTGAAAGACGTTTAGCACTGATATCAAGGATGGTTACTTGAGCACCAAGACCAAGCGCAATTCGAGCAGCATGGGTCCCTACGACACCGCCACCGATGATGGTTACTTTCCCTTTAGGTACACCCGGCACACCACCCAGTAAGACACCAGAACCTCCTGCTTGCTTAGTTAGGAAATGGGCGCCGATTTGGACTGCCATACGGCCTGCAACCTCACTCATAGGTACGAGGAGTGGTAATTGACCTTGGGAATCACGGACAGTTTCATAGGCAATCCCAGTTGTTTTTGCTTCCAACATAGCATCTGCTAATTCTGGAGCAGCGGCCATGTGCAAGTAGGTGAAGAGAAGCAGGTCGTCACGTAAGTAACCATATTCAGAAGCTAGTGGTTCTTTTACTTTTACGACCAATTCAGCTGCCCAGGCTTCACCAGCAGTAGCGACAATTTCAGCTCCTTGCTTTTGATAGTCAGCATCAGTAAAGCCAGAACCGAGACCAGCATTTGTTTCGATAAGGACGCGATGACCACGGCCGACTAAGCTGTGGACACCAGCAGGTGTTAGGGCAACACGGTTTTCATTATTCTTAATTTCTTTTGGAATTCCGATTAACATAGAGAAAAACTCCCTTTCTATTGACGGGTTGTAAATGATTTATCACATTATCTATAAAATAAGGTGATGATTTTATTCTATATGAAACCGCTTTAAAAAGCAAGAAAAATTTGTTGTAATTTATTTTTTATGCTAGACTGGTAGAAAATATTTTTAAATGGAGGAGAAGTATGGAATCAATCTTTTTAAAACTATCCCAGTATCCAACAATGGAGACAGAGCGTTTATTGCTTAGACCTGTAACTTTGGATGATGCGGAAGCAATGTTTGAATATGCCTCGGACAGAGAAAATACGCGTTACACTTTTCCAACCAATCAAAGCTTGGAAGAAACTCAAAATAATATTGCTCAGTTCTACTTGGCCAATCCCTTGGGACGGTGGGGGATAGGACTAAAAAGCAATGGCAAATTTATCGGAACCATTGATTTGCACAAGATTGATCCTGCTCTTAAGAAGGCAGCTATTGGCTATATTATCAATAAAAAGTATTGGAATCAAGGATTAACGACAGAAGCCAATCGTGCTGTGATTGAGCTAGCTTTTGAGAAGATAGGGATGAATAAGTTGATTGCCCTTCACGATAAGAATAATCCTGCGTCTGGAAAGGTCATGGAGAAATCAGGAATGCGTTTTTCCCACGAAGAAGCTTATGCTTGTATTGACCAGCATGAAGAAGGCCGAATCGTGACAAGAGTTCATTATGTCTTGACCAAGGAAGACTATTTTGCAAATAAATAAGCAGTTGAAAAGAAATTTTCAACTGTTTTTTCTTCCTCTTACGAATAATCTAAGAGAGGAGAAAATATGGAAGCAATTATCGAGAAAATCAAAGAGTATAAAATCATTGTCATCTGTACTGGTCTGGGCTTACTTGTAGGAGGATTTTTCCTGCTAAAACCATCTCCACAAACACCTGTCAAGGAAACGAATTTGCAGGCTGAAGTTGCAGCTGTTTCCAAGGATTCGGTATCCGAAAATGAAGTGAAGAAGGAAGAACCGGTTGAACAAGATCTAATCACAGTAGATGTAAAAGGCGCTGTTAAAGCACCTGGAATTTATGATTTGCCGGTAGGTAGTCGGGTCAATGATGCCGTTCAGAAGGCTGGTGGCTTGACAGAGCAAGCAGACAGCAAGTCGCTCAATCTAGCTCAGAAAGTTAGTGATGAAGCCCTGGTTTATGTTCCAACTAAGGGAGAAGAAGCAGCTAGTCAACAGACTGCTTCTGGGACGGCCTCTTCAACGAGCAAGGAAAAGAAAATCAATCTCAACAAGGCCAGTCTGGAAGAACTCAAGCAGGTCAAAGGCTTGGGAGGAAAACGAGCTCAGGATATTATCGATCATCGTGAGACTAATGGCAAATTCAAGTCGGTTGATGAACTTAAGAAGGTCTCTGGCATTGGTGCTAAAACGATAGAAAAGCTAAAAGACTATGTTACAGTGGATTAAGAAACTCCCTATTCCCCTAATTTACCTGAGTTTTCTATTGCTTTGGCTTTACTATTCTATTTTCTCAGCATACTATCTTGCTTTGTTAGGCTTTGTTTTTCTGCTAGTCTGTCTCTTTTTCCAATTTCCTTGGAAATCTGCTAGCAAAGTTCTAGTGATTTGTGGAATCTTTGGCTTCTGGTTTCTGTTTCAAAATTGGCAACAGAGTCAAGCAAGTCAAAATTTGGCGGATTCTGTTGAAAGGGTACGGATTTTGCCTGATACTATTAAAGTCAATGGTGACAGTCTATCCTTTCGTGGCAAGTCTGATGGACGCATTTTTCAAGTTTATTATAAACTCCAGTCCGAGGAGGAGAAAGAAACCTTTCAAGCTTTAACCGACATTCATGAGATAGGACTAGAAGGGAAGCTTTCGGAGCCAGAAGGGAAGAGAAATTTTGGTGGTTTCGACTACCAAACCTATCTGAAAACTCAGGGAATTTACCAGATTCTCAATATCAAAAAAATCCAGTCACTTCAAAAGGTTGGCAGTTTGGATATAGGTGAAAATCTGTCCAGTGTACGCCGAAAGGCTGTAGTTTGGATTAAGACGCATTTTCCAGACCCTATGCGGAACTACATGACAGGGCTCTTACTAGGACATCTGGACACCGACTTTGAGGAGATGAATGAGCTTTATTCTAGTCTAGGAATTATCCACCTCTTTGCCTTGTCGGGTATGCAGGTAGGTTTTTTCATGGATGGCTTTAAGAAACTTCTCTTGCGATTGGGCTTGACCCAAGAAAAGTTGAAATGGCTAACTTATCCCTTTTCCCTTATTTATGCAGGCCTGACTGGATTTTCAGCCTCGGTCATTCGCAGTCTCTTGCAAAAGTTACTGGCTCAACATGGTGTTAAGGGCTTGGATAATTTTGCTCTGACGGTGCTTGTCCTCTTTATTATCATGCCCAACTTTTTCTTGACAGCAGGAGGAGTCTTGTCCTGCGCTTATGCTTTTATCTTGACCATGACTAGCAAAGAAGGAGAGGGGCTTAAGGCTATTGCCAGAGAAAGTCTAGTCATTTCCTTGGGAATATTGCCCATTTTGTCCTTCTATTTTGCGGAATTTCAACCTTGGTCCATCCTTTTGACCTTTGTCTTTTCCTTTCTATTTGACTTGGTCTTCTTACCGCTCTTGTCTATCTTATTTGCCCTTTCCTTTCTCTATCCAGTCATTCAGCTGAATTTTATCTTTGAATGGTTGGAGGGAATGATTCGCTTGGTGTCGCAGGTGGCAAGTAGGCCTCTGGTCTTTGGACAACCCAATGTATGGCTTTTAATCTTATTGTTAATTTCCTTGGCTTTGGTCTATGATTTGAGGAAAAATATCAAAAGAGTAGCTGGCTTCAGCTTACTTATTGTGGGTCTCTTTTTCTTGACCAAGCATCCACTGGAAAATGAAATCACCATGCTGGATGTGGGGCAAGGTGAAAGTATTTTCTTACGGGATGTAACTGGTAAAACCATTCTCATAGATGTCGGTGGCAAGGCAGAATCTAATAAGAAAATCGAAAAATGGCAAGAAAAGGCGACGACCAGCAATGCACAGAGAAGCTTGATCCCCTATCTAAAAAGTCGAGGAGTAGCCAAGATTGATCAGCTAATTTTGACAAATACGGACAAGGAACATGTTGGAGATTTGCTGGAGGTGACCAAGGCATTCCATGTAGGGGAAATTTTAGTGTCCAAAGGCAGTCTGAAACAGAAGGAATTTGTTGCAGAACTACAGGTAACTCAAACCAAGGTGCGCAGTGTGACAGAAGGAGAAAACTTGCCAATTTTTGGAAGTCAGTTAGAAGTCCTATCTCCAAGGAAAATTGGAGATCATGAAGATACCCTGGTTTTGTATGGAAAACTCTTGGATAAAAACTTTCTCTTCACTGGAAATTTGGAGGAGAAAGGAGAGAAGGGCTTGCTGAAGCACTATCCAGACTTGAAAATTGATGTCTTGAAAGCTGGCCAACATGGCTCTAAACAATCATCAAGTTCAGCCTTTTTAGAACAGCTCAAACCAGAGGTGATTCTCATTTCAGTTGGAAAGAGCAATCGAACGAAACTCCCTCATCAGGAAACCTTGACCCGACTGGAAACTATCAATAGCAAAGTATATCGAACTGACCAGCAAGGGGCTATACGCTTTAAGGGTTGGAATAGTTGGAAAATCGAAAGCATTCGATAGGAGGAAAAGTTGTTATAGATTAGTAAGAAAACAAAAACCAAAAATCTGTTGCATAATAATGATAAAAACGATATAATGAAAGCGTGTTCAATATTAAAGATATAAATGCAATAAAACCATTAAAAATTAGCAAAAACCGTTTAATTAGTTAGTTTATGATCTATTGGTCTTTTTTAGTCCAGTGTATCTGCTGTGAGCGTCCTTAAAACTTATCGGTATGATTGGAAAGTATAGTACGAACTATCACAGTCTCGTTATGATAGCTATTCTGAGTATAAAGTTGGTTCTGGCTGGAATTACGATCGTTATGAGGTACTAAACTACTACAGCGGAGGCTATTAATCCAAAAAGGAGGGCTAGATATGTTGCAGCTTACTCATGTGACCTTAAAAACGCGACAAGTCATTTTACAAGATGTTGATTTTACATTTGAAAAGGGTAGGATTTATGGTATTCTTGCTATCAATGGCTCTGGAAAGAAGCTTACTATTTGCAGTGGCAAGATGAAGAGAAGAATTATGAAATGATATCAAATAACCCGACTGTTAGCTCTGACTTTAAAATGGCGGTTGACCGCCAACGAAAGATTTACCAAGCCCTGTATCCCTTGAACATAAAAGCACATACTTTGGAGTTTCCGATCCACGGGATTGATCAGATTATCTGGATTTTAGAGGCTATCATCCCAACCTTGTTTGTGATTGCTATTATTTTTATGCTAACGCAACTATTTGCAGAAAGATATCAAAATCATCTGGACACAGCTCAGTTATATCCTTTTTCAAAAGTGACATTTGCAATGTCCTCTCTTGGAGTTGGAGTGGGTTATGTAACTGTACTGTTTATCGGAATCAGCGGATTTTCTTTTCTAGTGGGAAGTCTGATAAGTGGTTTTGGACAGTTAGATTATCCCTACCCGATTTATAGCTTAGTGAATCAAGAGGTAACTATTGGAAAGATACAAGATGTGTTATTTCCTGGCTTGTTCTTAGCTTTCTTAGCCTTTATCGTCATTGTGGAAGTAGTGTACTTGATTGCTTACTTTTTCAAGCAAAAAATGCCTGTCCTTTTTCTTTCACTCATTGGGATTGTTGGCTTATTGTTTGGCATCCAAACAATTCAGCCTCTTCAAAGGATTGCACATCTGATTCCCTTTACTTACTTGCGTTCAGTGGAGATTTTGTCTGGAAGATTACCTAAGCAAATTGATAATGTCAATCTGAATTGGAGCATGGGGATAGTCTTACTTCCTTGCCTGATTATCCTTTTGTTAGTGGGGATTCTATTTATCGAAAGATGGGGAAGTTCACAGAAAAAAGAATTTTTTAATAGATCCTAGCTTTCCTATAGGGAAAATAAGTAAAAACTAACATAGAGAGGGAATCAACTTGATTCTCTCTTTTTGATTAGGAAATCAATGAAAAATACAAACACAAACTTTTCAAAAAAATAACTTTTTATCTTGACAAGGGCTAGAAAACTTGGTATCATATAAAAGTTGAGAAAAGCAGAAGTGAGAGCTTCTCGCCTTGTGACATTAAGTTGCCTGGCCCTACGGATGAAAAGTTTCTAAGAAACGCTATCATAACGTGCGGGCTTGTATATTTACGAGTCCGCTATTGTTTTTCTCTAATAAAACAAAAGAGGTGAAAACCATAGCAAAGCAAGACTTATTCATCAATGATGAGATTCGTGTACGTGAAGTTCGCTTGATTGGTCTTGAAGGAGAACAACTAGGCATTAAGCCACTCAGTGAAGCGCAAGCTTTGGCTGATAATGCTAATGTTGACCTAGTATTGATTCAACCCCAAGCCAAACCGCCTGTTGCAAAAATTATGGACTACGGTAAGTTCAAATTTGAGTACCAGAAGAAGCAAAAAGAACAACGTAAAAAACAAAGTGTTGTTACTGTGAAAGAAGTTCGTCTAAGTCCAACTATTGACAAGGGTGACTTTGATACAAAACTTCGCAATGCACGCAAATTCCTTGAAAAAGGAAATAAAGTTAAGGTATCTATTCGCTTTAAGGGTCGTATGATTACCCATAAAGAGATTGGTGCAAAAGTTTTAGCCGAGTTTGCTGAAGCAACTCAAGATATTGCCATCATCGAACAACGTGCTAAAATGGATGGACGTCAAATGTTCATGCAATTGGCGCCAGCGACTGACAAAAAATAATTGTCAGAAAGTTAAATAAAGGAGAAAAAATCATGCCAAAACAAAAAACACACCGCGCATCAGCTAAACGTTTCAAACGTACAGGTTCTGGTGGACTTAAACGTTTCCGTGCTTACACTTCTCACCGTTTCCACGGAAAAACTAAGAAACAACGTCGTCATCTTCGTAAAGCATCTATGGTGCATTCAGGAGATTACAAACGTATCAAAGCAATGCTTACTCGCTTGAAATAATAGTTTGACTGTAAGTAAAGAATTCTAGGAAATATTTGGAGGAAATAAAACATGGCACGTGTTAAAGGTGGCGTTGTATCACGCAAACGTCGTAAACGTATTCTTAAATTAGCAAAAGGTTACTATGGAGCTAAACACATCTTGTTCCGTACTGCAAAAGAACAAGTAATGAACTCTTACTACTATGCATACCGTGACCGTCGTCAGAAAAAACGTGACTTCCGCAAATTGTGGATCACTCGTATCAACGCGGCAGCTCGTATGAACGGACTTTCATACTCACAATTGATGCATGGTTTGAAATTGGCTGAGATCGAAGTTAACCGTAAAATGCTTGCTGACTTGGCTGTTAACGATGCAGCAGCTTTCACAGCTCTTGCAGATGCAGCTAAAGCAAAACTTGGTAAATAATAACTGATGAGACTGGAACAGGATTGTCCCAGTCTTTTTAAAAATAAAGGAGAAAAAAATGGCTTCAAAAATGCTACACACTTGCTTGCGAGTAGAAAATCTTGAAAAATCAATCGCATTTTATCAAGATGCTTTTGGTTTTAAAGAATTGCGTCGCAGAGATTTTCCAGACCATGCCTTCACAATTGTCTATCTAGGACTTGAGGGTGACGACTATGAGTTGGAGTTGACTTATAACTACGATCATGGTCCTTATGTGGTTGGAGATGGGTTTGCCCATATCGCCCTCAGTACACCTGATCTTGAAGCTCTTCATCAAGAGCACAGTGCCAAAGGCTATGAAGTGACTGAGCCAAATGGTCTACCAGGAACTGCACCAAACTATTACTTTGTCAAAGACCCTGATGGCTACAAGGTCGAAGTCATTCGTGAAAAATAATCTCGTGAAGTCAAGTAGAATGTTCGTTTTCTACTTGACTTTTTTTATCTGAAAGAGTATACTAGTAAAAATTTAACCTTTAAGGGGAGTCCAGAGAGACTCACAAGGTGTCAGATAAAAGAATAGTGCAATTTTCTAGAGGAGACTTTTTGAGTGTGCTCTCTTCTGTTGTACGATTTTAACTGAGGCCTTGCACTAGCAAGGTCTTTTCTTTGTCTGGTCCCCTTAAAATTTAAGGAGGAAAAGTCATGAATCCCACATGTAAGAAACGTTTGGGTGCAATTCGATTGGAAACCATGAAGGTGGTTGCACAGGAGGAAATCGCGCCAAAAATCTTTGAATTAGTTCTAGAAGGGGAAATGGTTGAAGCTATGCGGGCAGGCCAATTTCTTCATCTGCGTGTGCCTGATGACGCCCATCTCTTGCGTCGCCCTATTTCAATTTCGTCTATCGATAAGGTTAAGAAACAGTGTCATCTCATTTATCGGATTGAGGGAGCTGGGACAGCTATTTTCTCAACCTTAAGTCAGGGAGATATTCTTGATGTGATGGGTCCTCAGGGGAATGGTTTTGACTTGTCTGACCTAGATGAGCAGAGCCAGGTTCTCCTTGTTGGTGGGGGGATTGGTGTTCCGCCCTTGCTTGAGGTTGCCAAGGAATTGCATGCGCGTGGTGTGAAAGTAGTGATAGTTCTCGGTTTTGCTAATAAGGATGCTGTTATTTTGGAGATGGAATTAGCTCAATATGGGCAGGTCTTTGTAACGACAGATGATGGTTCTTATGGCATCAAGGGAAATGTTTCAGTTGTCATCAAGGATTTAGACAATCAATTTGATGCTGTTTACTCATGTGGGGCGCCTGGAATGATGAAGTATATCAATCAAACCTTTTATGACCACCCAAGAGCCTATCTATCTTTGGAATCTCGTATGGCTTGTGGGATGGGGGCTTGCTATGCCTGCGTCCTAAAAGTGCCAGAAAGCGAGACTGTCAGCCAACGTGTCTGTGAAGATGGCCCTGTTTTCCGCACAGGAACAGTTGTATTATAAGGAGAAAATTATGACTACAAATCGTTTACAAATTTCTCTACCTGGCTTGGATTTGAAAAATCCGATTATTCCAGCATCAGGCTGTTTTGGTTTTGGTCAAGAGTATGCCAAGTACTATGATTTAGACCTTTTAGGTTCTATTATGATTAAGGCGACAACCCTTGAACCACGCTTTGGCAATCCAACTCCAAGGGTGGCAGAGACACCCGCTGGTATGCTTAATGCAATTGGCCTGCAAAATCCTGGTTTAGAGGTTGTTTTGGCTGAAAAGCTACCTTGGCTGGAAAGAGAATATCCAAATCTTCCTATTATCGCCAATGTAGCTGGTTTTTCAAAACAAGAGTATGCGGCTGTTTCTCATGGTATTTCCAAGGCAACTAATGTAAAGGCCATCGAGCTCAATATTTCTTGCCCCAATGTTGACCACTGTAATCACGGACTTTTGATTGGTCAAGATCCAGATTTGGCTTATGATGTAGTAAAGGCAGCTGTCGAAGCCTCAGATGTGCCAGTTTATGTCAAACTAACCCCTAGTGTGACGGATATCGTCACTGTCGCAAAAGCTGCAGAAGATGCGGGGGCAAGTGGCTTAACCATGATCAATACTCTAGTTGGAATGCGCTTCGACCTCAAAACCAGAAAACCAATCTTGGCCAATGGAACAGGTGGAATGTCTGGCCCAGCAGTCTTTCCAGTAGCCCTCAAACTCATCCGCCAAGTAGCCCAAACAACAGACCTACCTATCATTGGAATGGGGGGAGTGGATTCGGCTGAAGCTGCGCTAGAAATGTATCTGGCTGGGGCATCTGCCATCGGAGTTGGAACAGCCAACTTTACCAATCCATATGCCTGTCCTGATATCATCGAAAATCTACCAAAGGTTATGGATAAATATGGTATCAGCAGTCTAGAAAATCTCCGCAAGGAAGTAAAAGAGTCTCTGAGGTAAACTGCAATCAATCTGTTCTTGATTTTTTATCAGTTTGTAATGTTGATTATAGAGAATTTTGATACAATAAAGTAGAAAGAACAGAGGAAGAAAGTTTATGAAGAAATTGAGATTTGTTTTTTTAGCTCTGCTATTTTTCTTAGCTAGTCCAGAGGGTGTAATGGCAAGTGATGGTACTTGGCAAGGAAAACAATATCTGAAAGCGGATGGAAGTCCAGCAGCTAATGAGTGGGTTTTTGATGCTCATTATCAATCTTGGTTTTATATAAAAGCAGATGCTAACTATGCTGAAAATGAATGGTTGAAGCAAGGTGACGACTATTTTTACCTCAAATCTGGTGGCTATATGGCCAAGTCAGAATGGGTAGAAGACAAGGGAGCTTTCTATTATCTTGACCAAAATGGAAAGATGAAAAGAAATGCTTGGGTAGGAACTTCCTATGTTGGTGCAACAGGTGCCAAAGTAATAGAAGACTGGGTATTTGATTCTCAATACGACGCTTGGTTTTATATCAAAGCAGATGGACAGCACGCAGAGAAAGAATGGCTCCAAATCAAGGGCAAGGACTATTATTTCAAATCAGGTGGTTATTTACTAACAAGTCAGTGGATTGATCTGGCTTATGTGAATGCTAGTGGTGCCAAAGTACAGCAAGGTTGGCTTTATGACAAACAATACCAATCTTGGTTTTACATTAAAGAAAATGGAAATCATGCTGAGAAAGAATGGATTTTCGAAAATGCTCACTATTATTATCTAAAATCAGGTGGCTATATGGCAGTAAATGAATGGATTTGGGATAAGGAGTCTTGGTTTTATCTCAAATCTGATGGGAAAATGGCTGAGAAAGAATGGCTATACGATGCTAAAAGTCAAGCCTGGTACTACTTCAAATCTGGCGGCTACATGGCAAAAAATGAGACAGTAGATGGTTATCAGCTTGGAAATGATGGTAAATGGCTTGGAGAAAAAGCTACAAATGAAAATGCTTCTTATTATCAAGTAGTTCCTGTCACAGCAAATATTTATAATGCAGATGGTGAAAAGCTTTCCTATATATCACAAGGTAGTGTCGTCTGGCTAGATAAGGATAGAAAAAGTGATGACAAGCGCTTGGCTATTACTGTTTCTGGTTTGTCAGGCTACATGAAAACAGAAGATTTACAAGCACTAGATTCTAGTAAGGATTTTATCCCTTATTATGAGAGTGATGGACACCGTTTTTATCACTATGTGGCTCAGAATGCTAGTATCCCAGTAGCTTCTCATCTTTCTGATATGGAAGTAGGCAAGAAATATTATTCGGCAGATGGACTGCATTTTGATGGTTTTAACCTTGAAAATCCCTTCCTTTTCAAAGACTTGACAGAGGCTACAAACTATAGTGCTGAAGACTTGGATAAGGTATTTAGTCTGTTAAATATTAACAATAGTCTCTTGGAGAATAAGGGCGCTACCTTTAAGGAAGCTGAAGAACATTACCATATCAATGCCCTCTATCTCCTTGCCCATAGTGCCTTAGAAAGTGACTGGGGAAGAAGTAATATTGCCAAAGATAAGAATAATTTCTTTGGAATTGCAGCCTATGATACGACCCCTTACCTTTCTGCCAAGACATTTGATGATGTGGATAAGGGAATTTTAGGTGCAACCAAGTGGATTAAGGAAAATTACATCGATAGGGGCAGAACTTTCCTTGGCAATAAGGCTTCTGGTATGAATGTAGAATATGCCTCAGATCCTTATTGGGGCGAAAAAATTGCTAGTGTAATGATGAAAATTAATGAAAAACTAGGTGGCAAAGATTAGTCCTATAATTGAATATGATTTGAGTGAATAGTATGTTAAAAATCCTGATTTCAAGTAAAATCAGGATTTTTTCATGGATGCGATTTTTTCTGGGTCTGGTGTAACGCGGAGGGTCTTTTGTCCTGTGTAAGTGACAAAGCCTGGTTTTCCACCAGTTGGTTTATTGAGTTTCTTGACTTCAATCATATCTACCTGAACCAGATTTGACAGGCGACCTTGAGAGAAGTAGGCGGCCAGCTCAGCTGCGTCTGTTTTGACTTCATCGGATGGGTCAAGATTGCCTGAGATGACAACATGGCTTCCAGGTATGTCCTTGGCATGGAACCAAAGTTCCTCCTTACGAGCCATTTTAAAGGTCAATTCCTCATTTTGAAGATTGTTTCGTCCAACATAGATGATGGTCTTGCCATCGCTGGCCAGATACTGTTCTGGTTTCTTGCGTTTCTGGATTTTCTCCCGTTGTCTTCTGCGGATAAAACCTGTTTGTATCAATTCTTCACGGATTTCAGCGATTTCTTCCAGTCCAGCTTGGTTGAGGACAGTTTCGACACTTTCCAGATAGAGAATGGTTGCCTTAGTTTCTTCAAGCAGATCAGTTAAGTATTTGACAGCTTCTTTGAGTTTCTGATAGCGTTTAAAATAGCGTTGGGCATTCTGGCTGGGAGTTAAGGCCTTATCAAGCGCAATCGTGATAGGTTGGTTGGTGTAGTAGTTGTCTAGGATAACCTGGTCTTGGTCGTTAGGCACTTGATGAAGGAATGTTGTCAGCAATTCCCCTTTTTGACGGAATTCTTCAGCATTGTCTGTCGCCAATAATTCTTTTTCTTGTTTTTTCAGCTTATGGCGATTTTTTTGAAGTTCATTTTCAACACGACGAATGAGTTCACTGGCTTGCTGTTTGACACGGTCTCGCTCAGCCTTATCTTTGTAGTAGGTGTCCAACAAATCAGAAAGACTGGTAAAATGTTCTCCCACCTGATTTGCAAAAGGAACTGGACTGAAGGATGTCTCTGTCAAGCAGGGCTTGGTTTCTTGACTGAAAAAGTTTCGGAAAGTGGAAAGTTTTTTACTAACCAGTATCCTTTCCAATTCATTTACCGTATCACGTCCCAGACCTTGAAAGAGACTTTGAAGGTTTTTAGCTGTTGTTTCCTGTGTTTGCAGGATTTCAAAGAGTTTCTCGTCCTTGATGGTGAAAGGATTGAGTGATTTCGTGCTTGGCGGAGCGATATAGGTCGACCCAGGCAGCAAGGTGCGGTAGCTATTTTGTGAAAAGCCGACGTGTTTAATGACTTCGAGAATTTTGTGACTACTCTTATTAACCAGTAGAATATTACTGTGTTTACCCATGACTTCGATAATCAAGGTAGCCTGAATATGGTCTCCAATCTCGTTTTTATTGGAAACCGTGATTTCCACAATACGGTCATTTTCAATCTGCTCAATAGACTCAATCAGGGCCCCCTGCAAATACTTTCTCAAGACCATGATAAAGGTAGAAGGTTGGGCTGGATTTTCAAAGGTCGTTTGGGTCAGCTGAATGCGTCCAAAAACTGGATGGGCAGAAAGGAGCAGGCGATGACTTTGGCGATTGCTGCGGATTTGCAAGACCAACTCTTGTTCAAAAGGTTGATTGATTTTCTGAATGCGACCGTTCACTAACTCTCTTCGCAATTCCTCAACCATGTGGTGTAAAAAAAATCCGTCAAATGACATCGTTCTCTCCTTGTGATTGTATTCCATAGTATTATATCAAAAAGGTAGAATAAAATCATGGAAATGTGGTATAATAAAGCCAAGTAAAGAGAAACGAGAAGCACATGTATATTGAAATGGTAGATGAAACTGGTCAAGTTTCAAAAGAAATGTTGCAACAAACCCAAGAAATTTTGGAATTTGCATCCCAAAAATTAGGCAAAGAAGACAAGGAGATGGCAGTCACTTTTGTGACCAACGAGCGTAGCCATGAACTCAATCTGGAGTACCGTGACACCGACCGTCCGACAGATGTTATCAGCCTTGAGTATAAGCCAGAGTTGGAAATTGCCTTTGACGAAGAGGATTTGCTTGAAAATCCAGAATTAGCAGAGATGATGTCTGAGTTTGATGCCTATATTGGGGAACTGTTCATCTCTATAGATAAGGCTCATGAGCAGGCTGAGGAATATGGTCACAGCTTTGAGCGTGAGATGGGCTTCTTGGCAGTACACGGCTTTTTACATATCAATGGCTATGATCACTACACTCCAGAAGAAGAAGCGGAGATGTTCGGTTTACAAGAAGAAATTTTGACAGCCTATGGACTCACAAGACAATAAACGAAAATGGAAAAATCGTGACCTGATATCCAGTTTAGAATTTGCTCTCACAGGGATATTTACTGCTATCAAGGAAGAACGTAATATGCGAAAACATGCAGTGACGGCTCTAGTGGTCATCTTCGCAGGTTTTGTTTTTCAGGTGTCACGAATCGAATGGCTCTTTCTCCTATTGAGTATTTTCTTGGTAGTAGCCTTTGAAATTATCAATTCTGCTATCGAAAATGTGGTGGATTTAGCCAGTCACTATCACTTTTCCATGCTGGCTAAAAATGCCAAGGATATGGCGGCTGGCGCGGTATTAGTGGTCTCTCTTTTCGCAGCCTTAACAGGCGCATTGATTTTTCTCCCACGAATCTGGGATTTATTATTTTAAACAGTAAGAGGAAATTATGACTTTTAAATCAGGCTTTGTAGCCATTTTAGGACGTCCCAATGTTGGGAAGTCAACCTTTTTAAATCACGTTATGGGGCAAAAGATTGCAATTATGAGTGACAAGGCGCAGACAACGCGCAACAAAATCATGGGAATTTACACGACCGATAAGGAGCAAATCGTCTTTATCGACACGCCAGGGATTCACAAGCCTAAAACAGCTCTAGGAGATTTCATGGTCGAATCTGCCTATAGTACCCTTCGTGAAGTGGATACTGTTCTTTTTATGGTGCCCGCTGATGAAGCACGTGGTAAGGGAGACGACATGATTATCGAGCGTCTCAAGGCAGCCAAGGTTCCTGTTATTCTAGTGGTGAACAAGATTGATAAGGTTCACCCAGACCAGCTTTTGTCTCAGATTGATGATTTCCGTAATCAAATGGACTTCAAGGAAATTGTTCCTATCTCAGCCCTTCAGGGCAATAACGTGTCTCGTCTAGTTGATATTTTGAGTGAAAATCTGGACGAAGGTTTCCAATATTTCCCGTCTGATCAAATCACAGACCATCCAGAACGTTTCTTGGTTTCAGAAATGGTTCGCGAGAAAGTCTTGCACCTAACTCGTGAAGAGATTCCTCACTCAGTTGCTGTAGTGGTTGATTCTATGAAACGAGATGAAGAGACAGACAAGGTCCACATCCGTGCAACCATCATGGTCGAGCGCGATAGTCAGAAAGGGATTATCATCGGTAAAGGTGGTGCTATGCTTAAGAAAATTGGTAGCATGGCCCGTCGTGATATTGAACTCATGCTAGGAGACAAGGTCTTCCTAGAAACCTGGGTCAAGGTTAAGAAAAACTGGCGTGATAAAAAGCTAGATTTGGCTGACTTTGGCTATAATGAAAAAGAATACTAAGTAGAGGTGGGCTCATGCCTGCTTCTTGTTTTTACAGAAGGAGGATTTATGCCTGAATTACCTGAGGTTGAAACCGTTCGTCGTGGCTTAGAAAAATTGATTTTGGGAAAGAAGATTTCGAGTGTAGAAATTCGCTATCCCAAGATGATTAAGACAGATTTGGACGAGTTTCAAAAGGAAGTGCCTGGTCAGATTGTTGAGTCAATGGGACGTCGTGGAAAATATTTGCTTTTCTATCTTACAGACAAGGTCTTGATTTCTCATCTGCGAATGGAGGGCAAGTATTTTTACTATCCAGACCAAGCACCTGAACGCAAGCATGCCCATGTTTTCTTCCAATTTGAGGATGGTGGCACGCTTGTTTATGAGGATGTACGCAAGTTTGGTACTATGGAACTCTTGTCTCCTGACCTTTTGGACGCCTACTTTATTTCTAAAAAATTAGGTCCTGAACCAAGCGAACAAGACTTTGATATGCAGGTCTTTCAAGCTGCCCTAGCTAAGTCCAAAAAGCCTATCAAATCCCACCTCCTAGACCAGACCTTGGTAGCTGGCCTTGGCAATATCTATGTGGATGAGGTTCTATGGCGAGCTCAGGTTCATCCAGCTAGACCTTCCCAGACTTTGACTGCAGCAGAAGCGTCAGCCATTCATGACCAGATCATTGCTGTTTTGGGCCAGGCTGTTGAAAAAGGTGGTTCCACCATTCGGACCTATACCAATGCCTTTGGGGAAGATGGAACCATGCAGGATTTTCATCAAGTCTATGACAAGGCTGGTCAAGAATGTTCACGTTGTGGCACCATCATTGAGAAAATCCAACTAGGTGGACGAGGAACTCACTTTTGTCCAAACTGTCAAAGGAGGGGCTGATGGGAAAAATCATTGGAATCACTGGGGGAATTGCCTCTGGTAAGTCAACTGTGACAAATTTTCTAAGAAAGCAAGGTTTTCAAGTAGTGGATGCCGACGCAGTCGTCCACCAACTACAGAAACCTGGTGGTCGTCTGTTTGAGGCTCTAGTCAAGCACTTTGGGCAAGAAATCATCCTTGAAAACGGAGAACTTAATCGCCCTATCCTAGCTAGTCTTATCTTTTCAAATCCTGAAGAACGGGAATGGTCTAGGATAACTCAAGGGGAGATTATTCGTGAGGAGCTAGCTACGTTGAGAGACCAGTTGGCTCAGACAGAAGAGATTTTCTTCATGGATATTCCCCTACTTTTTGAGCAGGCCTACAGCGCTTGGTTTGATGAGACTTGGTTGGTCTATGTGGATAGAGATGTCCAAGTAGAACGTCTAATGAAAAGAGACCACTTGTCCAAAGATGAAGCTGAGTCTCGTCTGGCAGCCCAGTGGCCTTTAGAGAAAAAGAAAGATTTGGCCAGCCATGTTTTAAACAACAATGGAAATCAGGACCAGCTTCTTACTCAGGTGTTCTCCCTGCTTGAGGGAGGTAGGCAAGATGAAAGAGATTAACTGGAAGGATAATCTGCGCATTGCCTGGTTTGGTAATTTTCTGACTGGAGCCAGTATTTCTTTGGTTGTGCCTTTTATGCCCATCTTTGTGGAAAATCTAGGTGTAGGGAGTGAGCAAGTCGCTTTTTATGCAGGTTTAGCTATTTCTGTCTCTGCCATTTCTGCAGCACTTTTCTCTCCTATCTGGGGCATTCTTGCTGATAAATACGGCCGAAAACCCATGATGATTCGTGCTGGTATGGCCATGACTATTACTATGGGAGGCTTGGCCTTTGTCCCAAATATTTATTGGTTAATCTTTCTTCGTTTACTGAATGGTGTATTTGCGGGTTTTGTTCCCAATGCAACAGCCTTGATAGCCAGTCAGGTTCCCAAGGAGAAATCAGGCTCTGCCTTAGGTACTTTGTCTACAGGCGTAGTTGCAGGTACTCTAACTGGTCCCTTTATTGGTGGCTTTTTTGCAGAATTATTTGGCATTCGTACTGTCTTTTTACTGGTTGGTAGTTTTCTATTCTTAGCTGCTGTTTTGACTATTTGCTTTATTAAGGAAGATTTTCAACCAGTAGCCAAGGAAAAGGCCATCACAACAAAGGAATTATTTACATCAGTTAAATATCCCTATCTCTTAGTCAACCTCTTTCTGACCAGTTTTGTCATCCAATTTTCAGCCCAATCGATTGGCCCTATCTTAGCTCTGTATGTACGCGACTTAGGCCAGACAGAGAATCTTCTTTTTGTATCTGGTTTGATTGTATCCAGTATGGGCTTTTCCAGTATGATGAGTGCAGGAGTCATGGGAAAGCTAGGTGACAAGGTGGGCAACCATCGCCTCTTGGTTGTAGCCCAGTTTTATTCAGTTATCATCTATCTCCTCTGTGCCAATGCCTCTAGCCCTCTTCAACTAGGACTTTATCGTTTCCTCTTTGGATTGGGAACCGGTGCCTTGATTCCCGGAGTTAATGCCCTTCTCAGTAAGATGACACCCAAAGCTGGTATTTCGAGGGTCTTTGCCTTCAATCAGGTATTCTTTTATCTGGGAGGTGTCGTTGGGCCCATGGCAGGTTCTGCAGTAGCAGGTCAATTTGGCTACCATGCTGTCTTCTATGCGACAAGCCTTTGTGTTGCCTTTAGTTGTCTCTTTAATCTGCTTCAATTTCGAACATTATTAAAAGTAAAGGAAATCTAGTGCGAGTAAAAATTAATCTCAAATGCTCCTCTTGTGGCAGTATCAATTACCTAACCAGTAAAAATTCAAAAACTCATCCAGACAAGATTGAGGTTTTAAAGTATTGTCCCAAGGAAAGAAAAGTAACCCTACATCTTGAATCTAAGTAGATTTTATGGTAAAATAATAGGGATTTTAAGGAGTTTGATATGTATAACCTATTATTAACCATTTTATTAGTATTATCTGTTGTGATTGTGATTGCGATTTTCATGCAACCAACCAAAAACCAATCCAGCAATGTATTTGATGCCAGCTCAGGTGATTTGTTTGAACGCAGTAAAGCACGCGGTTTTGAAGCTGTAATGCAGCGTTTGACAGGGATTTTAGTCTTTTTCTGGCTAGCCATTGCCTTAGCATTGACGGTATTATCAAGTAGATAAGAAAATAATGGGCAGGACTAGGTCTTTGCCTCTTTTTATTTTTAAATGATATTTGAGAAGGTTTTACAGTAAAAGAAAATAAAAAATCTAGAAAGAAATTATGAAAGATAGAATAAAAGAATATTTGCAAGATAAGGGAAAGGTGACTGTCAATGACTTGGCTCAGGATTTGGGAAAAGACGGTTCCAAGGATTTTCGTGAGCTGATAAAAACCTTGTCCCTAATGGAAAGAAAACACCAGATTCGCTTTGAAGAAGATGGAAGTCTGACCTTGGAAGTCAAGAAAAAACATGAGATTACTCTCAAGGGGATTTTTCATGCCCATAAAAATGGCTTTGGCTTTGTCAGCCTGGAAGGCGAGGAGGATGACCTTTTTGTAGGGAAAAACGATGTCAACTATGCTATTGATGGTGATACCGTTGAGGTCGTCATCAAGAAAGTCGCTGACCGCAATAAGGGAACAGCAGCAGAAGCAAAAATCATTGATATCTTAGAACACAGCCTGACAACTGTTGTCGGCCAAATCGTTCTAGATCAGGAAAAGCCTAAGTATGCTGGCTACATCCGTTCGAAAAATCAGAAAATCAGCCAACCGATTTATGTGAAGAAACCAGCTCTTAAACTGGAGGGAACAGAAGTTCTCAAGGTATTTATCGATAAATACCCAAGTAAGAAACATGATTTCTTTGTTGCTAGCGTCCTCGATGTGGTGGGGCATTCAACGGATGTTGGGATTGATGTCCTTGAGGTTTTGGAGTCTATGGACATTGTATCCGAGTTTCCAGAGGCTGTTCTTAAGGAAGCGGAAAGTGTGCCTGATGCTCTGTCTCAAAAGGATATGGAAGGCCGTCTGGACTTGAGAGATGAGATTACCTTTACCATTGACGGTGCGGATGCCAAGGACTTGGACGATGCAGTGCATATCAAGGCTCTGAAAAATGGCAATCTGGAGCTTGGGGTTCACATCGCAGATGTTTCCTATTATGTGACCGAGGGTTCTGCCCTTGACAAGGAAGCCCTTAACCGTGCGACTTCTGTTTACGTGACAGACCGCGTGGTGCCAATGCTTCCAGAGCGTTTGTCAAATGGCATCTGCTCCCTCAATCCTCAAGTTGACCGTCTAACTCAGTCAGCCATCATGGAGATTGATAAACATGGTCGTGTGGTTAATTACACTATTACACAAACGGTTATCAAGACAAGCTTCCGTATGACCTATAGTGATGTCAATGATATCCTAGCTGGCGACGAGGAGAAGAGACAAGAATATAAGAAAATTGTTCCAAGTATCGAACTTATGGCTAAGCTCCATGAAACTTTAGAAAACATGCGTGTGAAACGTGGAGCCCTCAATTTCGATACCAATGAAGCGAAGATTTTAGTGGATAAACAGGGTAAGCCTGTTGATATCGTTCTTCGTCAGCGTGGCATTGCCGAGCGTATGATTGAGTCCTTCATGTTGATGGCCAATGAAACAGTTGCCGAGCATTTTAGCAAGCTGGATCTACCTTTCATTTATCGTATCCATGAGGAGCCTAAGGCTGAAAAAGTTCAGAAGTTTATTGATTATGCTTCGAGTTTTGGCTTGCGCATTTATGGGACTGCCAGTGAGATTAGCCAGGAGGCTCTCCAAGACATCATGCGTACTGTTGAGGGAGAACCTTATGCGGATGTATTGTCTATGATGCTTCTTCGCTCCATGCAACAGGCCCGCTATTCGGAGCACAATCACGGCCACTATGGATTAGCAGCTGACTATTACACTCACTTTACCAGTCCGATTCGTCGTTATCCAGACCTTCTTGTTCACCGTATGATTCGGGATTACGGCTGTTCTACGGAAATAGCAGAGCATTTTGAGCAAGTGATCCCAGAGATTGCGACCCAGTCCTCAAACCGTGAACGTCGTGCTATTGAGGCTGAGCGTGAAGTAGAAGCTATGAAAAAGGCTGAGTATATGGAAGAATACGTGGGTGAAGAGTGTGATGCAGTTGTATCAAGTATTGTCAAATTTGGTCTCTTTGTCGAATTGCCAAACACAGTTGAAGGCTTGATTCACATCACTAATCTACCTGAATTTTATCATTTCAATGAGCGTGATTTGACTCTTCGTGGAGAAAAATCAGGAACAACCTTCCGTGTAGGTCAGCAAATCCGTATTCGAGTTGAAAGAGCGGACAAGATGACTGGAGAGATTGATTTTTCATTTGTACCAAGTGAGTTTGATGTGATTGAGAAGGGACTGAAACAGTCTAGTCGCAGTGACAGAGGACGTGGTTCCAGTCGTCGTTCAGATAAGAAGGAAGACAAGAGAAAATCAGGACGCTCAAATGATAAGCGTAAGTATGCACAAAAAGACAAGAAGAAAAAAGAAAAGAAACCTTTTTATAAGGAAGTAGCTAAGAAAGGAGTCAAGCATGGCAAAGGGCGAGGGAAAGGTCGTCGCGCAAAATAAAAAGGCGCGCCACGACTATACAATCGTAGATACGCTAGAGGCAGGGATGGTCCTGACTGGAACTGAAATCAAGAGTGTGCGAGCTGCTCGAATCAACCTCAAGGATGGCTTTGCCCAAGTAAAAAATGGGGAGGTCTGGCTGAGCAATGTTCATATCGCTCCTTACGAAGAGGGCAATATCTGGAACCAAGAACCAGAACGTCGTCGCAAACTCCTGCTCCATAAGAAACAAATCCAAAAATTAGAACAAGAGACTAAAGGGACAGGAATGACCCTGGTTCCTCTTAAAGTCTATATCAAAGATGGTTATGCCAAGCTTCTTTTAGGTTTAGCTAAAGGGAAACATGACTATGATAAACGGGAGTCAATCAAACGTCGTGAGCAGAATCGCGATATTGCGCGCGTGATGAAAGCAGTCAACCAGCGATAAAAAGAGGAAATGAAAATGGAAAAACTAATTGCCTATAAACGTATGCCCTTGTGGACTAAAGAAACCATGCCAGAGGCGGTTCAGCAGAAACACAATACCAAGGTCGGAACTTGGGGTAAGATTACAGTTGTAAAAGGAGCCCTCAAGTTTATTGAATTGACGGAAGAAGGTCAAGTTCTAGCTGAACACCTCTTTGAAGCAGGAGCTGACAATCCCATGGCACAACCACAAGCCTGGCACCGAGTGGAGGCTGTAACAGACGATGTGGAATGGTACTTGGAGTTTTATTGTAAACCTGAGGATTATTTCCCTAAGAAATACAATACCAATCCTGTTCATTCAGAGGTCTTAGAGGCTATGCAGACAGTAAAACCAGGGAAAGCCTTGGATTTGGGCTGTGGTCAGGGTCGTAATGCACTCTTTCTAGCCCAGCAGGGTTTTGATGTGACAGCTGTGGATCAAAATGAACTGGCCCTTGAAATTTTGCAAAGCATTGTGGAGCAAGAAGACCTGGACATGCCAGTCGGTCTTTACGATATCAATTCAGCTAGTATTAGCCAAGCCTATGATTTCATCGTTTCGACAGTTGTTTTGATGTTTTTGCAAGCAGACTGCATTCCTGCAATTATCAAAAATATGCAGGAGCATACCACTGTTGGTGGCTATAATCTTATCGTCTGTGCCATGGACACGGAAGATTATCCTTGCTCAGTGAACTTCCCATTCACATTTAAAAAGGGAGAATTGGCAGACTATTACAAGGATTGGGACTTGGTCAAGTACAATGAAAATCCTGGTCATCTGCACCGTCGCGATGAGAATGGCAATCGCATTCAACTACGCTTTGCGACCATGCTAGCTAAAAAAATCAAGTAAACACACATGAAGATTAGGAAATTTCCTGATCTTTTTTAAAATGCTAAATGTTATAAAAATGTAATATTTCTGACTATATGATTTTTATTTCAAAAAAATATATAATTATATTAAAAAAGCTCCTTAATATATATATATATATACGAATAAAATTATAATAGATTAAAAAATATGGAAAATGTTCTATTGAATTTTTATAGTAAAAGAGTATCATATAATATGATAAAATATTTTTTTGGAGGAAATTAAATGTTTCATAAAGGTAAACACAATCGTGAAAAGCAATTACGTTTTTCTATTCGTAAGGTCAGCTTTGGTGCAGCTAGTGTCGCAGTAGCTGCATTGTTCATGTTTTTAGGAAATGGAGCAGTATCTGCTACAGAGCAAGGAGTGCCTTCAACTAATGGGGAGACTCTAGCACCGCAACCTAAAGATCAGAATATCCAGAATGGAACCTACGAAGGGAATACAGTAGCTAATAGTCCTGCTGCAACAGTAGAGTCAAATACTCAACCTTCAACAGTTGAAAATAGTCCTTCTCCAGAATCAGCACCTCAGAAGGTGGAGACTCTAGATAAGAAAGAATTAACAGATTTAATCAAAGAAGTTGATGGAAAGTTTGCTAAAGGAGCATATGCTACCAAGACAGAAGAAAGCGTTAACAATCTTAGAACTGTCTTAGAAGAAGCAAGGACAGCTTTAAATAATGCAAAAACACAAGCTGAATTATCACAAGCACAAGCTAAATTAGTTACAGCAACAACAAAATTACAAACAAAACCAGAAGAGAAAAAAGAAGCAACAGCAGTTGATACTACAAATGGAAAATCAACTGTAGGTAAAAAAGCAACAAATACTGAGAAAGCAGCAGATACGAATTCAATCGCAAACTCAGGTTCTAGAGATGAACGTAATGGAAAAGCGTTGAATACAAATAACCCATTCCGTACAGATGCAACTACTACAAATGATGACCCGTCTGCGAATCAAATTTATACATCTCCAGCTGAGAATGCGGATTTAGGAACTTTAGTGGAGAAACTAAAAGGGTTAGACTCTACAGTTGAAAATAACACAAAACTTTCACAAAATATGGATAGTTTAGGTGATAGTAAGGAAGTAGAAAAAGGTGCTGTAAAAGAAATTACTGAGTTCGGAGGCTGGAAAGCAGTAAATGGTGGTAAATTTGCCATTGCTAGAAAAACTGAAGCAGGAGTTTATCCTTTAGAAACAATTAATTCAACTTTAAATGACACTGTTTGGTTGCAAGAACAAGCATTGGATAGAAGAACAGAGTATACTTTACTACTTTCAAAGAGTATAACCAGAGCAAATCAAAAAGAAGCAGCTTGGGATAGTAGTGTATATAGACCAACTGGAGTATCTAAAGGAGTTACCAAGAATGTTGCTGGATATAACGGGATTGAAAAAACATTTACAGCTTATTCAACTTTATATGGTTCAGATGTAGTAGTTAAGTTTAAACCTGGTTATGTTGGAGATAGTGATGGTTTTAAAGCTAACTATAAAGTTCAAGTCTATAGTATTACAGGAAATCAAGAGAAATTAGTATATGAAACAACTTTTGATCCTTCTAAAGATGTAAAAAATGATAGTGAGAAGATTGTAACTAGAGCCAAAGATGGAACAAATAACGCAACAATTAAAATTTCTAAGACGTCAAATAGCACTACAATAGATGGTGGAGTAGATCATACTCAACGCGTAGATTTTATTGGAAAAACTGAAGCAGAAAAGTTAATGGCGAAACCTGGAAATAAACCAAATGGAGCGGCTGGGACATTTACTAGTAAGCCTATTGCATTACCTAAAGGTGCAGATCATTATAAAGTTAGAATTTCTTTAGCAGATCAAAATCGTACAGGAATGAGTTATCAAGCATGGGATAAAAAATATTCATTACCTGTTACGGGATTAGATTTTTCGATTGCTCAAGATACAAGTAATGTAGCGAAAAATCTTTTACAAAGAATTTACTATAAGTTAAAAGCAACTGAAACAGCAGATACAGATGGAAAGACAAATGAAACAAAAGCTGCGTATTTAGCAGAATTAGAAAAAGTTAAGACACTTGTAACGAGTACGGATGTTAAGAAGACAGCAGAATATAAAGAAGCTTTAGAGTCAACTTTATCGAAACAATTGGCATTAAGAGTTGATAAAACAGAGTTAAGAAATTCAAAAGAAGCGTTAAGTACCTTAGTAACAGCAACAGATCCAACACCTGGAAAAACAGCAGATAGTGCTACTGCTTATAATGCAGCAAAACAAGAAGCGATTAAAGCTATTGAAGCAGCAAAAACAGTTATCGATAATGAAAATGCAACTGTAGCAGAGGTTAGAGATGCTTTAGCAACAGTAAATGCCAAAAAAACAGCTTTACAACAAGCCAAAGATGGTTTAATTGAAGCAGCAACTCCTGAAGAAAAAACAAAATTACAAACGGACTCTGATTCATTGAAGAAAGCTGATGAAACAGGTAAAACACCAGAAAGTATCGCAGCATATGACAGAAAATATGAAGAGTTTAAAGCAGAATTAGAAGCTGCCAAGACAGAAGCAGCCAAAGCTTTAGCGAAAGGCACTAATGCAACAAAAGAGGAAGTTCAAGCTGCTCAAGCAAAAGTAGAAGCAGTGAAAACGAA